>CAUSWL010000036.1:0-12202 GCA_963535345.1 uncultured Streptococcus sp. | reverse complement strand
ATGATATGGAAGCTCTTCTCAACTTCTTGGACCGCATCAAAAATGGACAAGATGTGGATATTCCTGTCTATTCTCATGAAGTCTACGACATCGTCCCTGAGAAAAAACAAAACGTCAAAGCTGCTGACTTTGTGATTGTCGAAGGGATTAATGTCTTTCAGAATCCACAAAACGAGCGTCTCTATATCACTGACTTCTTTGACTTTTCAATCTATGTTGATGCCTCAGTAGATGACATCGAAAGTTGGTATCTCGACCGTTTCTTGAAAATGCTGAGCCTAGCCCAAAACGACCCTGATAGCTACTATTATCGTTTTACTCAAATGCCGATTGGGGAAGTGGAATCCTTTGCCCATCAGGTCTGGACCAGTATCAATCTCACAAATCTACAAAATTATATTGAACCGACAAGAAATCGAGCGGAAGTGATTCTTCATAAAACAAAGAACCATGAAATCGATGAAATTTACTTAAAAAAATAATTTTCCCTTGTCAAAACGTAAGTTTTCAGATATAATGGTATAGTTAGTAAATATGGAGGTAAGAACATTGGCAAACATTAAATCAGCTATCAAACGCGCTGAATTGAACGTTAAACAAAACGAAAAAAACTCAGCTCAAAAATCAGCTATGCGTACTGCTATCAAAGCTTTCGAAGCAAACCCATCTGAAGAACTTTTCCGTGCTGCTAGCTCAGCTATCGATAAAGCAGAAACTAAAGGTTTGATTCACAAAAACAAAGCAAGCCGCGACAAAGCTCGTCTTTCAGCTAAACTTGCTAAATAAGAAACAGTCCATAGAGGCTGTTTTTTTGTCCTCTAATCAGAAAAGGTAGAAAATGAAAATCGCAATCATAGGATATTCTGGAGCTGGCAAGTCAACCCTAGCTGAAAAATTATCAAACTACTACTCCATCCCCAAACTGCATATGGATACACTTCAATTTCAACCTGGTTGGCAAGACAGTGACCGCGAATGGATGCTGGGCGAGTTGAAAAACTTTCTCACAAAGCATGAAGCTTGGGTTATCGATGGCAACTACTCTTGGTGTTGCTATGAAGAAAGAATGCTGGAAGCTGACCAAATTATCTTTCTCAACTTTCCACCATGGACTTGTCTCTTTCGAGCCTTTAAACGGTATCTCACATATCGACGCAAGGTCAGAGAAAGTATGGCTGCAGGTTGCCCTGAACGCTTTGACTGGGAGTTTATCCGATGGATTCTCTGGGATGGACGGACAAAGAATGCCAAAGAACGTTATCAACGGGTTCAAGAAACCTATCTAGAGAAAGTAATTGTCCTCCAGTCTCAAAAGGAGATAGACCACTTCTTAGATAATCTCGTACATAACAAGAAAAACCAACGTGCCTAACGTTGGTTTTTTGCTTTTACCCAATCACACTTCCATTTGGTACAGCTGGATCCACTGTGAGAAGGGTTAATTTGCCATCATGTTCAGCTGAGAGAATCATCCCTTGACTGACATATTTCTTCATCATCTTACGTGGTTTGAGGTTGGCAACGATTTGGACTTTCTTGCCGACCAAGTCTTGTTCGTTTGGATAGTATTTAGCTATTCCTGAGAGGATTTGACGGTCTTGACCATCACCAGCATCTAGGCGGAATTGGAGCAACTTATCAGAACCTTCCACTTTAGACACTTCTTTGACTTCTGCGACACGGATCTCAACCTTGTCAAAGTCTTCAAACTTGATTTCATCCTTGTTGAGTTTGAGTTCAACTTCATCTGGATTCCATTCTTTTTCGACTGCTGGTTTGTTGCCTTCCATTTGTTCCTTGATATAGGCAATCTCTTCTTCCATATCGAGACGTGGGAAGATTGGTGTTCCTTTGGCAACAACAGTCACACCTGCAGGGAAATCAGCCAAGCTCAAGTTTTCTAGGCTAGAAACTTCTGCTAGACCAAGTTGTGCCAATACGGCGCGACTAGTTTCCATCACAAATGGCTCAATCATGTGAGCTACGACACGAAGGCTAGCTGCCAAGTGGCTCATGACACTTGCCAATTGGTCACGAAGAGCTTCATCCTTTGCCAAGACCCATGGGGCTGTCTCATCGATGTATTTGTTGGTACGTGAGATAAGTGTCCAGACTGCTTCTAAAGCACGTGGGTAATCAACGGCTTCCATGTGTGTATGGTAGTCTGCGATTGATTGTTCTGCAACCTCAGCAAGAGCATTATCAAACTCTGTTACACCCTCTACATAGGCAGGGATTTGCCCATCAAAATACTTGTTAATCATGGAAACCGTACGGTTAAGGAGGTTTCCAAGATCATTTGCTAATTCATAGTTGA
Source organism: uncultured Streptococcus sp. (assembly GCA_963535345.1). Classification (GTDB taxonomy): domain Bacteria; phylum Bacillota; class Bacilli; order Lactobacillales; family Streptococcaceae; genus Streptococcus. The sequence continues at coordinate 9,885 of CAUSWL010000036.1, read as the reverse complement.
TACGGCCTACATAGTCTTCTGGAGTGAAGGTTCCGTCTGAACCGACTGGAAGGCTACGCATGAGGTAGTAACGAAGTGGATCCAGTCCATAACGTTCTACTAGCATTTCAGGGTAAACGACATTCCCCTTAGACTTAGACATCTTGCCGTCTTTCATAACGAACCAACCATGGGCAATCAAGCGGTCTGGCAATTTCATATCCAACATCATGAGAAGAATTGGCCAGTAGATTGAGTGGAATCGAAGAATGTCTTTTCCGACCATGTGGAAGACCGTTCCATTCCAGAATTTATCATAGTTAGCATGATCGTCTTGACCGTAACCAAGAGCAGTCGCATAGTTGAGAAGGGCATCAATCCAAACGTAGACAACGTGTTTTGGATTGGATGGGACTGGCACACCCCATGTAAAGGTTGTACGAGAAACCGCTAAGTCTTCCAAACCTGGCTCGATGAAGTTACGCAACATTTCATTAAGACGACCATCTGGAGTGATGAAGTCAGGGTGCGATTTGAAAAATTCAACCAAACGGTCTTGGTATTTGCTGAGGCGAAGGAAGTAAGACTCTTCAGAAACCCACTCCACTTCATGTCCTGATGGAGCAATACCGCCAGTTACATTACCAGCTTCATCACGGAAAACTTCCGCAAGCTGGCTTTCTGTAAAGAATTCCTCATCTGAGACTGAATACCAGCCAGAGTATTCACCCAAGTAGATATCATCTTGGGCTAAGAGTCTTTCAAAGACATCGGCTACAACTTTTTCATGGTAGTCATCAGTTGTACGGATAAATTTATCGTATGAGATATCTAGTAATTTCCAGAGTTCTTTGACACCAACTGCCATGCCGTCAACATAGGCTTGTGGTGTGATGCCAGCTTCTTCCGCTTTTTGCTGGATTTTCTGACCATGCTCGTCAAGACCTGTCAGATAAAAGACATCGTAGCCCATGAGGCGTTTGTATCGAGCTAGGACATCACAAGCGATGGTTGTGTAGGCAGAACCGATATGAAGTTTACCAGATGGATAGTAAATCGGCGTTGTAATATAAAAATTCTTTTCAGACATAATTTTTCCTTTCCAGGCAAATGAAACCTGTTTTTCTAACACTTCATTATATCACATTTTTAGTGATTTTCTATAGGAAAATCCATACAAAAACAAGATAGACAAGTGTCCATCTTGTTTTTCAGCTCTATATCTTATTCATAACGAAGGGCTTCAATCGGATCAAGCTTAGAGGCTTTATTGGCCGGCAAGACTCCGAAGATCATCCCAACGCTGGCTGACACAGCCAAGCTAAAGAGAGCGATTGGGAGGGAAACCCCAACTTCGATACCTGCAATCATGTTTTGAAGCAATACTCCAGCTAACATGGTCATTCCAGCAGCAATCCCAAGACCGATGACACCACCTAGCAAGGTCAAGATCATGGATTCAATCAAAAACTGTACCAAGATATTAGCCCGTGTAGCTCCAAGCGCCTTACGTAGACCAATCTCCCGCGTGCGTTCTGTAACCGAAACTAGCATGATATTCATAACACCAGTTCCCCCGACAAAGAGAGAGATTCCTGCGATGGCACTGATAATGGTGGTCATAAAACCAAATAGTTGTTGTACCTCTTGGAAGGCGGCAGTTGCGTCCGCAACTTGGTACTCCCCTTGTTGAAGACCTGCAATCTCAGTCAGTTTTCGAGCCAACTCTGGACCCAAGGTCTGCGTTAGACTAGTATCATTGACACGAAAGACGATGTTCGAGATTTCATCAGTATTAAAATTAGCTGCGAGAGAGATATTGGTCGTAATTGGAAGACCACCGATCCCAAAGGCTTTCGCAGTTTTAGCTTCATTGCTAGTATAAACACCGATCACACGGTAACTAAATTCATTGACAGATATGATTTGATTAACCGCAGCTTCTGGACTATCAAACAAACTCTTGGCTAGTTCTTCATCCAGCAAAATCACACTGGCAAATTCCTTGTAGTCTTGCTGTCTTAGACTTCTACCCGCAACGATTTCATTTTCAACTGCGTTCATGTAGGTGCTATTTCCGCCAGTCAAAGTCGCCCGTTCAACCTTCTTATCCTTATAAGACAGGGTAACGTTAGTCGAGTTGGTGACATAGTAACTGTCTACTCCTTTGAGTTTAGCAGCTTCCTTGACCCAAGACTCCAGTGGTTTTGGTGGTTCAACATGAACATCCTCTTCTTTCCCACTGACTGTCAAAGCTGACTGGCGCTGAGTAAAGGAGCCGTCCTTGCTTTTAATAGGAGAGAAAAAGACATGGATATCCTTCTGTGATTTGGTCATGTTTTTATTGACCTGACGAGACATGGAGTCTCCCAGTGCCATGATGACGACGACAGATGAAACTCCGATGATAATCCCAATCATGGTGAGGAAGGAACGCATCTTGTGGGCCATGATGGATGAAAAGGCAAATTTCAGATTCTGCATCTAGTTTTCCTCCTTTTCTACCAGAGCACTGTCTGATGAGATGACCCCATCACGAATGACAATTTGGCGTTTGGCATAGGCAGCAATCTCAGGTTCATGCGTGACCATGATAATAGTTTTCCCTTCCTTGTTTAACTCCACCAACAACTGCATGATTTGGTTTCCCGTCTTGGTATCCAAAGCTCCTGTCGGTTCGTCAGCTAGGATGATAGAAGGATTATTTACCAAGGCACGGGCAATAGCTACACGTTGCTTTTGACCACCTGATAACTCAGAAGGCAAATGATGACTGCGCTCCGTCAGCTCAACCTTTTCCAGAAATTCCTCAGCCAATTTCCGTCGTTTTGAAGTCGAAACACCAGCGTAAATCAAGGGCAATTCGACATTTTGAAGCGCATTGAGTTTGGACAAGAGAAAGAACTGCTGAAAGACAAAGCCGATTTGCTGGTTGCGGACCTTGGCCAGTTGTTTCTCTCCAAGACCTGCAACTTCTTGACCTTCAAGATAGTACTCTCCACTGGTTGGTGTATCCAACATTCCGATGGTATTCATCAAGGTAGACTTACCAGAACCAGATGGTCCCATAATGGCAACAAACTCACCTTCATGAACTTCTAGACTGATATTTTTAAGGACCTGCAGTTCTTGGTCACCATTTCGATAACTTCTACAGATATTTTTGAGACTAATTAGTTTCTTCATCAGCCTTCACCTCTTTTCCTTCTTCCAAGGAAGATGTTGGATTACTGATGACCTTGGCTCCGTCTGTCAAACCTGAAGTAATTTCTTGGTTGTCTGCGTCCGCATTCCCCAAAGTAACTTCTACCTTCTTCGCTTTTTTCTGCTCGTCAACGATCCAGACATAGTTTTTGTCATTTTCGGTAACGACACTTGTTAAAGGAACAAGGATGGCCTTACTCTTATTTTTGACTTCCACACTGACAGAGAAGCCTTGTTTCAACTCACCGATATCGCTAGTCACATCAACAGTATAAGGGTACTTAGATCCAGTATTTCCTCCAAGGGCTGCATTTGCTGCTTCCCCGTTGTTTTTAGGATAATCAGAAATATAGCTGATTTTACCTGTCCAGCTCTTATCTTGATAAACCTTCGAAGTAAAGGTAACTTCTTGCCCAACAGAAAGATTAGCAAGGTTGTATTCAGACAACTCCCCTTTGACCTGCAAGTTTTCATTACTTACGACATGTACTACCACTTGACTATTACCTGTTGGCGATTTGGAAACATTACGATTAACTTCAACTACAGTCCCTTCTAGTGTACTGAGGACAGTTGCAGCATCTAGCTGAGCCTGAGCCTTGTTGAGTTGGGCAACAGCATCTGCACGATTATCCTTGGCATCACTGATTTGAGAATCAATAGAAGATACTGAAGAAGTCGCTGCTTGCGCTTGTTCTGGGAGTCCAGCTTCTATTGGAACCTGTGGAGAAGCTGGTGTAGCTGATGCATTCTCACGAGCTTTGTTTAACTCCTCGATATGACGGTCTGCCTTTGCAACTGCACGATCAGCTGCATCATAGGCAGCTTGAGCATCTGCACTGCTGTATTTGACCAAAGCTTGCCCTTCTTCGACCTTGTCCCCGACTGAAACGAGAATTTCATCTAAATCTCCCTTACTAGCATCAAAATAAACGTATTGTTCATTTTTTGCTGTAACCGTACCTGATAAGAGAACCGATGAAGCAACAGAACCTTCCTTAGCAGTAACGATATGAGAGGTTTCCTCCTTGACTGCTGACTGGGAAGGTTGTCTAAAAATCAAAATCCCCGCAGCACCGATAACAATAGCACTGGCAACACCAATCGCTGTGTATAATTGCCATTTTTTTGCCTTCTTATTTCTTTTCATTTTTAAGCTCCTTTATTCTTTTGCCTTACAAAAACCATTATATCAGAAATACCAAGCCCAAACAATGACAGTTCAGATGGAAACAATGACAATTCAGGATCATTATTTCGTTCGGTATTCGTTTATTGGATTATTGTGCTAGATATATAGTACAATATCTTTTTGAATTTGGCAAGCGTTTTTATAATTTTTTTATCGTAGCAGATTTTTGCATTCAAAAAATAAAAACGATAGAATATGACTATCAAAGCTATAAGGAGTTTTCTATGAGAGAATATGATATCATCGCCATCGGTGGAGGAAGTGGCGGCATTGCCACTATGAACCGAGCTGGTGAACACGGTGCTAAAGCTGCTGTTATCGAAGAGAAAAAATTAGGTGGAACCTGCGTCAATGTCGGCTGTGTTCCTAAAAAAATCATGTGGTATGGAGCGCAAATCGCTGAAAGCCTCCACCACTACGGCCCTGACTATGGTTTTACAAGTTCAGATGTTCAATTTGATTTCGCAAAACTTCGTCAAAATCGTGAAGCCTACATCGACCGTGCTCGCTCATCTTATGATGGAAGTTTCAAGCGCAACGGTGTTGATTTGATTGAAGGTCGTGCTCATTTCATTGATGCTCATACGGTCAGCGTTAATGGTGAATTGATTCGTGCCAAACATATCGTGATTGCGACTGGCGCTCGTCCAAGCATTCCAACTATCCCTGGAGCTGAACTTGGTGGTAGCTCAGACGATGTCTTTGCTTGGGAGCAACTTCCTGAATCTGTTGCGATTCTTGGAGCTGGCTATATCGCCGTTGAATTAGCAGGTGTTCTCCACGCTCTAGGAGTAAAAACTGATTTGTTTGTCCGTCGTGATCGTCCCTTGCGTGGTTTTGACAGCTACATCGTTGAAGGACTTGTCAATGAAATGGAAAAAACAGGTCTACCTTTACACACACATAAGGTACCCGTCAAGCTCGAAGAAACGGAGCAAGGTATTACCATTTATTTCGAAGACGGTTCTAGTCACACTGCCAGCCAAGTTATCTGGGCTACCGGTCGCCGTCCAAATGTAGACGGTCTAGAGTTAGAAAAGGCTGGCGTTACACTCAACCAACGTGGATTTATCCAAGTGGATGAGTATCAGAATACAGTTGTAGATGGCATCTATGCTCTTGGAGATGTGACTGGTGAGAAGGAACTGACCCCAGTAGCCATCAAGGCAGGACGTACCCTATCTGAACGCCTCTTCAACGGGAAAACAAATGCTAAGATGGACTACACGACTATCCCTACTGTTGTCTTCTCCCACCCAGCAATCGGAACCGTTGGTTTAACTGAGGATCAAGCTATCAAAGAATACGGCCAAGATAACATCAAAATCTACAAGTCAAGCTTTGCATCTATGTACTCAGCCGTTACAAACCATCGTCAAGAATCTCGCTTCAAACTCATCACCGCCGGTGCTGACGAAAAAGTTGTTGGACTTCACGGACTTGGTTACGGAGTGGATGAGATGATTCAAGGATTCGCTGTGGCCATCAAGATGGGAGCAACCAAGGCGGACTTTGATGCTACAGTAGCTATCCACCCAACTGCCTCAGAAGAATTTGTGACCATGCGCTAATTGCCGAAAGAGACCACATGTGGTCTCTTTTTACTTGCAAAATCGGCTGTTACAAAATTGTTACCTTGTTTTTAAAAATAGGTTGACTTTTCTTTCTGAATTAGTATAATAGTTACTATAATTTTGAAAAGAGGTTAACAGTTTTGAAAAAAGCTCATATCTATGCCATTCCTGCTATCGGCGCTGCTCTCATCGCTGTATTGGCACAAATCAGTCTCCCTATCGGTCCTGTCCCCTTCACTCTGCAAAACTTTGCGATCGGTCTGATTGCTACTGTTTTTAGACCTAGGGAAGCTGTTTTATCTGTAGCTCTCTATCTCCTGCTGGGTGCTATTGGTCTACCTGTCTTTGCAGGGGGTGGTGCAGGATTTCACGTTTTAATCGGCCCAAGTGCAGGATATCTTTGGTTCGACCTTGTCTATGCTGGACTTACATCTTATCTCATCCATCAAAATAGTGGCTACATTCGCATTTTCCTAGCCAACCTCTTGGGTGACTCCCTCGTCTTTGTCGGGGGCATTCTCAGCCTCCACTTCCTTGCTGGGATGCCATTTGATCAGGCACTTGCAGTTGGTGTCCTTCCCTTTATCCTCCCTGATCTTGGTAAGATTATTGCCATTAGTTTCATTAGTCGTCCCCTACTCAAACGATTGAAAAGCCTTCCATATTTTTCAAGATAAAAGAATAGTCTAGAACCATTGTTCTGGACTATTTCCTTTCTAAGAATCAACTGTACACTATTTAGATACTTGACTATTCTTATACCAGTATGAATATTAATCGTTTTATTCTTCAAATTATAGCTATTCAAAATATGCAAAGTAGAAAAGTATTCTAATTGATTCAAACCAAATATGCTTCCATTGATTTCGGAAGGTTGGCAATTGTATACTTTTCAGAAAACGCATTTTCACTGAGAGAGCTATATTTTATAAATTATTTGTGATACAATAGAGCTACCTAAAAGATTCAGAAAATTTAATGTTCATTGATTATTTATATTAACTTGAACATTCTGATTTTTCTTCATTCAAAAATAACTGTAAATAATTATAAGTAGAAAGGTAATTCTATGGCAAAGAATACTCGTGAGCTAATCATTAGAGCTCTCATCACACTAGCTAAGAAAAATCCTCAGCGTAGTTCCTTTACAATGACTGAAATTGCTGCTGAAGCTGGTATTTCACGACAAGCGATTTATCAAAAGCATTTTAACAACTTTGAAGATATTATCGAATACATTCACGAAGAGACCAATCAGCACATTTTTAACGTCTTTAATAAGTTCTGCCCTAGCAATGATGGAGATCCTATCAGCTTTTTAGCAGACCATATACTTCCTCTCATATACGAAAAAAGGGAAGTTATTAACACCTTGTATACCACACAAGTCGACCCATGTTGGAAGGAATTTCTTCGTGGAACATACTCTGAATGGGTCCTCAAGAATGTCAATTACCAACTGAAATATAATTTTAATAAAGAAGACATCGCTTATATCATTACGACTATGGCAATCTCTTTCATTGAGGTCTGGATTCGTAAAGATAATCCAATTCCACCTGAAGAGTATAGAGAGACTTTCATTCAATTGGCTAAGACTTCTCTCTGTGACTATATTGTGTCCTAAAAAAAGAATCTTGAGTTGCACTCAAGATTCTTTTTATTGTTGCCCTTTAAAGGCATCGACCATTACCTGAAATTCTTCATTGGAAAGCGTGATTCCTTTGCCCATTTTGGTATGGTCAGGACTCCAAGAACGAATATCAAACTTTGCTGGTGCTCCATTAAAGCTAACGCGATTTAGTTCTTTTGTCCATCCTTTGTCATTTTCAGACAAGGTGAGCAAGTGTTCTTCGATTTCAAATGTAAATTCTGCCATTTTAACTCCTTTATGTGATATGCTTTCTATAGTCTATTCGTAAAAATCTTGTGGTTTTTAGGAAAATTTTATATAATGTGGATATATAAGAAGGGAGGATTCTATGAGACAGACATTCAAACTAGTTCTAGATAAACTACATGGTTTTCTCAATGGGAATGATGATCATCCTCAAATCAAGGACAACTCCCTCACTGCTATGATTGAACAAGCCATCCAGAAAAAGACGGCTGTTCATGTGATACTTGCTGAGACAAGTTTTACGGGTGATATTGTCAAACACGATGCTAATCGCCAACAAATTATCGTCAAAAATTTTTCAAAAAACGTGACCCGAATCATTCGTATCAGTGATATTAAACGACTTCGTTTCGTTCCCTCAACTGTACAAAAAGCTCAGAAAAGCCTATTTAAGAAAGAGTGAGATGTTCTTTGCATCCCACTCTTTTTCTTAACGGATTTGTTCAAAATGAAGATGAACGGCGATATGGTCACCATAACCACTTCTCTCCAAATCGCGTTGCAAGCGATAAGAGATATAGTGTTCTGCAATGGTAATGTAGCCAGCTCCAAGTAAGCGGTGCTCTACCATTGATTGGATCATGCTGATAGTAGCACGTTCTACTTTTGCTTCTTCCAAGTCCAAAACGACTTTTTTAGTAACTTGCGCTAGGTTTTGACGTAAGTCATCAGTCAAAACATAAACTGTTTGAGCTGCTTTTAGGACAGCTTGGTAAATTTTATCTGGATCAAATTCAGCAATTTCTCCATTACGTTTGATTACTTGCATAAGGTTCTCCTTTATTCTTTGTTTTCTTTGATTTCAGCCAGCATCTTTTTCTCTTCGGATGTTAGTTGATAGTTTTCTAGCAGGTCAGGTCTGCGCTCGTAGGTTTTCTTTAGACTCTCATACAGTCGCCACTGGCGAATCTTTTCATGGTGCCCACTCATGAGCACATCTGGCACGACCATGCCTCTATAGTCATAAGGGCGAGTATACTGAGGATATTCGAGAAGTCCCGAAGAGAAGCTATCATCCTGGTGACTAGACTCCTTACCAATCACTTCTGGAATCAAGCGCACGGTCGCATCAATCATAGTCATGGCTGCCAATTCTCCTCCAGTCAAAACATAGTCTCCTAGGGAAATTTCATCGGTTACCAAGGTCTTGATACGCTCGTCATACCCTTCATAGTGACCACAGATAAAAATCAGTTCCTCTTCCTGAGCCAAATCCTCAGCGTAAGCTTGATTGAACTGTTTCCCAGCAGGATCAAGAAGTATGACACGGGGATTTTTCTTTTCAATAGCATCAAAAGCATCGAAAATGGGTTGAGCTCGGAGCAACATCCCCTGACCGCCTCCGTAAGGTTCATCGTCAACATGACGGGCCTTTTCAGCATATTCTCTGAAATTATGATACTGGATATCCAAGAGCCCTTTTTCTCGAGCCTTCCCAACAATTGAGTGCTCCAGCGGAGAAAACATCTCTGGAAAGAGGGTTAAAATATCAATCTTCATCGTCTAGTCCTTCTAAGATGTCCACATCGACCCGCTTGTTTGGAATATCAACATTGAGAACTACTGGCGGAATGTAGGGTAAAAGCAAATCTCGCTTACCTTTTCGTTTGACCACCCAGACATCATTGGCTCCTGGTTGTAGGATTTCCTTGATGGTTCCAATCAAGTTATCACCCTCGTAAACTTCCAAACCGATAATCTCGTGATAGTAGAATTCACCATCATCTAAATCGTTCAAATCTTCCTCAGCAACCTTGAGGCTATAACCCTTGTACTTCTCAATCGCATTGATATGGTACATGTCTTTGAATTTGATAATGTCAAAATTCTTATGCTTACGGCGGCTGGCGATGGTCACTGTTTGGACAAACTGATCTTTTTCATCAAATAAAGCCAGCTCTGCTCCCTTTTTAAATCGTTCTTCGGCAAAATCCGTAACAGACAAGACTCGCATCTCCCCCTGTAGACCCTGCGTATTGACGATTTTTCCAACATTAAAGTAGTTCATCTTGTCTCCTGTATCTATTTCTATCCTT
>CAUSWL010000035.1:0-13080 GCA_963535345.1 uncultured Streptococcus sp. | reverse complement strand
TCCTTTATCAGCTTTCTCAATGTGACAACCCCTATAACTGTCCGCATGGACGTCCCGTTTTGGTGCATTTTACCAAGTCGGATATGGAAAAGATGTTCCGACGCATTCAGGAAAATCATACGAGTCTTCGTGAGTTGGGGAAATACTAAACCTTATAGAAAATCAAACAGCCCTAGTTATAAAACTAGAGCTGTTTTGAATTTTTGAGCTGAACTTGTGTTCCAGCAAGCAAATCAGCTGGATGACGTTTGTCCTTGCGAAGGAGTCCCATCAGCAGAAAAATCAAGAAGAGAATCCCTGCTGAGGTTGACAAGAAAATTGACAGAGCATCTGCTTGATAAGCACTACGAATAGCTCCCATATGTCCCAACTGCCAAGGGAAAAACTTGATAGCAGAGCGCAAAAGGCTGTGGGAAAGGCTCCTATGCTTGTAAATCAGCTGTAAACCTGCCCAACGCTTGCCAAAACTTCCTTTTCTATAGTCGAGCCAAGCAAAGATGATAGTTAGGGGCAGAACCGAGCTAGAAAAAGCCAGAAGTTGGCTCTGGGCTTCAGTGAATACGGGAACGCCTCCTAGAACTAGATTGTAAAAGCCCATAGCTAGTAAAAATAAAGAAATGAGGTAGCCCGAGATAAAGAGCCAGTCTCCAATCAGCTCTTTCAGACGAGTTTTGATAGGTATGGGATTGTCAGTTTTTAGTTTCATCTTTAGCACCTTCTTTCTTAAAATCATCAAGGCATATAACCTTGTCCAGATACTTTTGCTTAATCTTTAGCGCCTTGTTAATAGCAATTGCAGAAGCGATTAAGAGAACGAAGGTTAGCCAGATCAAAGCGGTGAATTCGGCTGGAAAACTAGAACCGGCTAAAAAGAGATAGATAGCCAGAGCCAATACGAAAATATAAATCACTTGCCAAAGACCAAAGGATTTAACCTCTTTATAGTAGTTGTCCTTGTCTTCCTCCAAAATCACTGCCGTTGAAGATTTTTCAGAGTTTTCATCCAGTAAGAGATAGTCAGTTGTCACTTGAAAAATCTTGCTTAATTCAATAATTTTTTCGATTTCAGGAAGTACTTGTCCAGACTCCCATTTGGAGATGCTTTGCCGAGAAACATTGATTTGTTCTGCTAGTTTTTCTTGGGACCAACCTTTTTCCTTTCTGAGCTCAAATAGTTTTTCTGCGAGTTTCATTATTCTATCCTCCTTTTTCTACTTCTATCCTAACAATTTTTACTTATTATGAGAATACAATCCCCTGTACTATTTGTCAACCAGAGGTTGCACTTGTGTTTGCAGTTTTCAGCAAAAAAATATGATATACTAGGTAAGAAAAAGCGAAGAAATTATGAAAAAGGAATGAAAGATGAAAGAATTTTTTGCCCTCCCCAAGCAAATTCAAATGCGGGAATGGATGAGCTTTGTAGCACGGATTTTAGAGAGTGCCATTACTCCTTTTATGGCCATGTACTATGTTCAATATTTTGGAGCCTTTTGGGCGGGGTTATTGATGATCACAACCAAACTCATTGGTTTTTTAGCTGGGCTGTATGGTGGACATTTGGCGGATCTTTGGGGACGTAAGAAAGTCATTGACTGGGGAAACTTTGGTCTTGCGAGTGGCTACTTTCTTGTGCTGCTGGCAAATATGCCTAATCATATTTTTCCCTTTTTGACTTTTGTCGGAATGTTGCTGGCAGAGGCCGCAGGAACTTTCTCTTGGCCGGCTATTGATGCGATGATTATTGATTTGACCGACGAGCAAAATCGCCGTTTCGTTTATACGATTAGTTATTGGTTTGTCAATGTATCCGTTATGTTAGGAGCAGGGCTTGCAGGTTTCTTTTACGACCACCATTTTTTTGAGTTGCTTCTGGTTTTGACGGTGATTAGCTTCTTGAATTTTTTCCTCGCTTGGAAATATTTTTCAGAAAGCAAACCAGCTAATCTGGTCTTTGAGCATGGTAGCAGTCCTTTGGCAACTGTGAAAAATTATGTTTCTGTTTTTCAGGACAAAATTTTCCTACTTTATACGTTAGGGACTGTATTTAATGGTGTTATCTGGTTGCAAATTGACAATTATATACCCGTTCATTTGAAAGAGTCATTCATCGCGAGTAGTATTTTCGGTATTCATATTTCAGGAGCTAAGATGCTCAGTATCATGGTCTTTATCAATACCCTGATTATTGTTTGCTTCATAACGACTGCCAATCGTTTGACCAAGGAAATGAAGCTCATACCGCAGTTTTTATTGGGAAGTATTATCTTTGACTTGGGTATGCTTTTCACCATTGTCTTCAGGAGTTTCTGGGCTCTGTTTTTGCTAGCCATTCTCTATACTATGGGGGAACTCATCTGCATGCCGCCAAGCCAAGTTTTGCGGGCGGAAATGATGAATGAGAATAAGCTCGGAACCTACTCAGGTTTCCTTAATATGGCGCAGCCTTTAGCGTCTATTTTAGCGGGGGCGATGATTTCTATCAGCGCTGCAACAGGTGCTGTAGGTGTTTGGCTCGTTTTTATTGTGTGTGCAGTACTTGGGTTGCTTCTTATCATCAGAGCAGCGCATTTACAAGGAATTGCAAATCAATTATAGAAAGTGAAAATTATGTACGAATATCTAAAAGGAATCATTACCAAAATCACTGCTAAATACATTGTCCTTGAGGCAAATGGTATCGGTTATATCTTGCATGTAGCCAATCCCTATGCTTACTCAGGTCAGGTTAATCAAGAAACTCAGATTTATGTGCACCAAGTTGTCCGTGAGGATGCCCATCTGCTTTACGGCTTTCGCTCAGAAGATGAGAAGAAGCTCTTTCTTAGTCTGATCTCGGTTTCTGGGATTGGTCCTGTATCAGCTCTTGCTATTATCGCTGCCGATGACAATGCTGGTTTGGTTCAGGCGATCGAGACTAAGAACATCACCTACTTGACCAAGTTCCCTAAAATTGGCAAGAAAACAGCCCAGCAGATGGTGCTGGACTTGGAAGGCAAGGTAGTCGTGGCTAGTGATGACCTTCCTGCCAAGGTGGCAGTGCAAACCAGCGCTGAAAACCAAGAACTGGAAGAAGCTATGGAAGCCATGTTGGCACTGGGCTACAAGGCAACCGAGCTCAAGAAAATCAAGAAATTCTTTGAAGGAACGACGGATACAGCTGAGAACTATATCAAGTCGGCCCTTAAAATGTTGGTCAAATAGGAGATTTTTATGACAAAACGCTGTGGTTGGGTTAAAATGAACAACCCATTATATGTGGCCTATCATGATGAAGAGTGGGGCCAACCCCTTCATGATGACCGTGCTCTTTTTGAGTTGCTTTGTTTGGAAACTTACCAGTCGGGTCTATCTTGGGAAACGGTACTAAACAAACGCCAAGGATTCCGAGAAGTCTTTTACAACTACCAAGTTCAACGTGTCGCGGAAATGACAGATGGCGAGTTGGAAGCCTTGTTAGAGAATCCAGCCATCATCCGAAATCGTTCCAAGCTCTTTGCGACACGTGCCAACGCCCAAGCATTTTTGCAAGTCCAGAAAACCTACGGCTCTTTTGACGCTTATCTCTGGTCCTTTGTTGAGGGAAAAACGATCGTGAATGATGTTCCTGACTATCACCTAGCACCTGCTAAAACAGCCTTGTCTGAAAAGTTGTCTCAAGATCTCAAAAAACAAGGCTTCAAGTTTACAGGTCCAGTCGCAGTTTTGTCTTTTCTACAGGCGGCAGGCCTGGTTGATGACCACGAGAATGATTGCGAGTGGAAAAACGGAAATTAGTGAGTCCAAGCGTCTAACTATCTGAGAAAATAGAAAAAGCTGAGAAAATTATCTCAGCTTTTTGATTATATGCTAGTAACTTTTATAGTGCAGTAAGAAATGTCAGTCCACCTAAGACAACGCCAGCTGAGTTTGGAATAATTAGTATCCAATCCTTCTTAGGCTCTTTTGTCCATCCGTAAATAACCCAAATTAAACAAGATACTGCTGCGGATAAAGGCTGGAATGGTTGAGCTTTGTTGCCTTGTAAATTGGCAAAAATTTGTGGGATGTAGGCGATAAATACAATAATCCCGATAAAGGCCCCAATTGAACCGACAATTTGATTTATTTTTTGTTTAGTCATATATACCTCCTTCAAAAAGATATCATAGAAATAAGCAAAATGCAATAAATTCAGACACAAATTGTAACGAAAATCAATACCAAAGCACAAAAATGGAGAAATTGTTTATTTTTTGTTATAGTCAAAGCGAATGACTTGCTTCTGTGTATCCACATAAGCGTGAACGCCAAAGGGCACAATGGCTCTTGGAGTTGCGTGACCGACATTCAGATTATAGACAATCGGGATATTGTTATCAATGATATCCAATAGTGCTTCCTTATAGTCGTCATAGAAGGTTTCATCCATTGGCTTTCCGACCAAGAGTCCACTGATAACCCCAAATATCCCCGTGTCCTTTAAAGTCCGCAACATTTTTTTGAAATCATCAGGTTCAGGCTTTTCTTCGCTTGTTTCTAGCAAGAGAATCTTTCCTTCCCAGTCACATAAGTCAGGGAAGAGTCGGTACTCTTGGCAGAGGTCCGTGCTGTCTGCGTATCGAGAATTGTCAAAGATATCATAGAGGGACTCAAGGCAACCACCGAGAATTTCTCCCTCAAACTGAGCATTTCCTTGCAACAAATCAAAGCCTGTATTTACATGACTGATACGAGCTGTTCCCAGAGCCTTGGGACTAAAATCAGTCCGTTCCTCATACCAAAGGTCGCTAGGGCGGATTTCTGAGATTCTTCCCGTCTCGATCAATTCTTTAAAGTAGTGGAGACTATAGGGCAACATCTCCTTGTCCAATTCACAAATGTCTGCTAGAAAGGATTGCCCATAAAAAGTCTTGATCCCTAGTTTGTGCAACATAAGGTGGTTCATGGTTGTATCCGAGAAGCCAAGAAAAATCTTTTGTTGGATAACCTTTTGGAGCTGGTCGTTTTCAAAAAGGTAGGGTAGCAAGCGATAGGTATCATCCCCACCGATGGCGCATAGGATCATGTCGATGCTATCATCAGAAAAGGCCTGCATCAAATCCTCTGCACGTGCCTCCGGATGGTCCTTGATAAAGTCTAACCCTTTTAGCGAATGGGGCAGAAAGACAGGATTGAGTCCCAAATCCTTGAGACGTTGAATACCCAAATCGACTTCGTGTTTGACAAAATCCTCTCCGATAACACCACTAGACAAACTAACAATACCAATAGTAGAAACTATATCTCATCCTCCTAGAAATAGATTGATACTCTTCGAAAATCTCTTCAAACCACGTCAGCTTTGCCTTGCCGTATATATGTTACTGACCTCGTCAGTTCTATCTACAACCTCAAAGCAGTGCTTTGAGCAACCTGCGGCTAGCTTCCTAGTTTGCTCTTTGATTTTCATTGAGTATGAGCCTATTTTATCACAAAAGATGAGAGAAAACTATAAGAATCAGACTCAGAAGTTCTATTGAATTTCAAGAAAGCAAGTGAAAAAGCAACCGACTGTGCAGTTGCTTTCCGTTTTTCTAATCTCGCTAGATATGAGTTACTTGGTCAACTCTTGATTATAGGAGAGGGCTAAATCAATCCAGTAAGGCAGTTCTTTTTGGCCTTCAATATCTAGGTCTATATAGCCATGATAAGGTCGCCCTCTCATCAATGTAGTATGAGCTCCTATTCGGGGTAGAACTTGCTTTTCCATTTCTTTGCCAATTCTCACCATAACCAACTCGTCTTTTCTGGAACTGACTGTAAGGACCATTTTCCCACGAATCATAAAGGCCAGGCCACCAAACAGTTTCTTTTCTTCTAACTCTTCTTCGAAAATTTGGGGAGGAAGTTTAAGTGCTAGAATTTTGCGAATCTGCTGAGCTAAGGATTGACTATATGCCATAGCTTTTCACTTTTCTTAATAACGTGATGGGCCCGCGCTTGCACTTCGGATGTTGAAACGTTTCTTGAGATAGAAGCGAAGAGCGAGAAGGGCAGCTCCTAGGATAGCCAAAGGTAATGGAGAAAGGACTGGATTGAGGTTTGCTGGTAGGAAGCTTGTTGCAAAGAAGACAACCAACCAAAGGACCATAGAGGCCAGGATGACGAGGATTGATTTCCAGAATGGAGGACGTTGGCTACGATCTGTGTCTGGTCCATAATACTGGTAGACAAAGTAGTACATCAAGTAGAAGGCAAGTCCCCCTACAAGTCCAACCAACAAGAGGGTAATTACCCCATAGCCAATAGCCTGATCTGCAGAGAAGAAGGTAGTCAGAGCGCTAACCAATGCAAAGAGACTGGTGATAAAAAGAGCTGAGTCCATAATCATGAGTTTTGGATCGTCATTTTCTTTTGGATGCTCTTTTTCATATTGCTCCTTGACAGTGAAGCTATGAGCCCAGTGGGTTGGAGCGCCGTAGAGGGAGCGAGCGGTCGTTCCTTTGGCTTGCTCTTCAAGGATTTTAGGAATGACTTCCTCAAAAACAGCCTTGATTTCAGCGTCTGTTTTACCATCTTTGATAAATTGTTGGGTAGCGATGTGGATAAACTCTTGGTTTTTCTTAGTTAATTTTTGTAGATCAATCTGAGACATAGGGATTCCTCTTAGAACCATTTTTTATGGATGAGATAGAGAGTGAGCGAAACACTCATAGCAAAGGCGATAAAGACGATTAACCAGAAGGCATGAGGCTCACCGTTTAGAGGGATTTCATTATCCTTAAAGTTCATCCCGTAGGCTGAGAAGATCATGGTTGGGACAGACATGACGATGGTCACGAGAGCCAGGGTCTTCATGATGTTGTTCTGGTTGTTGGAAATGATAGAGGCAAAGGTCTCTGTCATAGAGTGAAGGACGTTTCCATAGATATCTGCCATCTCAATGGCCTGTTGGGTTTCAATCAGGGTATCCTCGAGTAGGTCTTCGTCCTCTAAGTATTTTTTGATATTGCTGGTTGCACTGGTCAATTTCTTAATCACGCGCTCATTTGTCTTAAGTGAGGCCTTGAAATAGACGATGGTCTTTTCCAATTCCATGAGTTCGATCAGTTCTTCGTTTCGAGTGGATTTGTGAAGTTGACTTTCGATCTGGTCACTCTTACGGTCGATCGAACGAAGGGCTGTCAGGTAAAGTTCGGCGTTGCGGTAGAGAATCTGGAAGATAAAGCGTGAACGCATGAAGGTGTAAAAGTTACGCAGTCTACGGTTGATAAAGACATCGAGAACGGGGAGGGATTCCAAGCAGGTGGTGATAATGGTTTCCTCGGTGATGATAATCCCCAGCGGAATCGTAACGTAGTAGGTGCGATTGTTTCTTTCTTCTGTGATGGGAACGTCCACGATAATCAAAGTGTACTCATCTTCGATGGTAATACGGGACATTTCTTCCGCATCGAGCGGTGCTCGAAGGTCGGCAATGTCAATGTCGAAGGCGTTAGCGATTTCCAACGATTCATTTTGTGTAGGATTGACGAGGTTGATCCAAGTACCCGGTTCAAGCGTGTCGATCTCTTTAAATTCCGTTGTTGTCGAGAGAAAAACTTGTTTCATATCCCCTATCCTTTCCTACTATTCAGTGATTCATTTTTTGCACCGTACTATTATACTATAAAAACAGCTTTTTGGGTAATAGAATTTCACATTTTTTGGTATAATGGAAAGCAATAATGGACTAGAAAGAACAAAGATGCAAGATAAAATTGTGATTCATGGGGCACGTGCCCATAACTTAAAAAATATTGATGTGGAGATTCCGCGAGACAAGCTGGTTGTTGTGACTGGTTTGTCAGGGTCTGGGAAATCCAGTCTAGCCTTTGATACCCTCTATGCTGAGGGCCAACGTCGCTATGTAGAGAGTCTATCAGCCTATGCTCGCCAGTTCTTGGGCAATATGGAAAAACCAGATGTAGATGCCATTGATGGCCTCAGCCCAGCTATTTCCATCGACCAGAAAACCACCAGCAAAAATCCTCGTTCGACCGTCGGGACAACTACTGAAATCAATGACTATCTGCGTCTCCTCTACGCACGTGTGGGGACGCCTTACTGTATCAACGGACATGGGGCTATCAAGGCTTCTTCTGTGGAGCAAATTGTGGATAAGGTCTTGGAATTGCCGGAACGCCAACGTCTGCAAATCTTAGCTCCGGTCATTCGTAAGAAAAAAGGGCAACACAAGAGTGTCATTGAAAAGGTTCAGAAAGACGGCTATGTCCGCGTCCGAGTGGATGGGGAAGTCTATGATGTGACCGAAGTTCCAGAGCTGTCTAAGAGCAAGCAACACAATATCGATGTTGTGGTCGACCGTATTGTTATCAAGGAGGGTATCCGTAGCCGTCTCTTTGACTCCATTGAGGCTGCCCTTCGTATCGCAGAAGGTTATGTGATTATTGACACTATGGACGATTCTGAGTTGCTCTTTTCTGAGCACTATGCCTGCCCGGTTTGTGGTTTTACCGTACCAGAGTTAGAGCCTCGTCTCTTCTCCTTTAATGCTCCTTTTGGCTCATGCAGTGAGTGTGACGGTTTGGGCATCAAGCTGGAGGTGGATGTTGACTTGGTGGTTCCTGATACCAGCAAAACTTTGCGTGAGGGAGCATTAGCACCTTGGAATCCTATCTCATCCAACTACTATCCAAATATGCTAGAGCAGGCTATGACAGCCTTTGGAGTGGATATGGATAAGCCTTTTGAGGACTTGTCAGAAGAAGATAAGAACTTGATTCTCTACGGCTCAGATGGCAAGGAATTCCATTTCCACTATGAAAATGAATTTGGCGGTGTGCGCGACATTGACATTCCTTTTGAGGGGGTTGTCAATAATATCAAGCGTCGTTACCATGAGACTAACAGTGATTACACACGCACCCAAATGCGTCTCTACATGAATGAACTAACCTGCGGAACCTGCCACGGCTACCGTCTCAATGACCAGGCCTTGTCTGTCCGTGTGGGTGGCGAGCAAGGGCCACATATCGGTGAAATCTCAGACCTGTCTATCGCAGACCACTTGGAGTTGGTGAGCCAGTTGACTCTGTCTGAAAATGAAGCCATTATCGCCCGTCCCATTCTCAAGGAAATCAAGGATCGCTTGACTTTCCTCAATAATGTGGGACTCAACTATCTGACGCTGTCGCGTTCGGCAGGAACCCTATCAGGTGGGGAGAGTCAGCGTATTCGCTTGGCAACCCAGATTGGGTCCAACCTATCAGGTGTCCTTTATATCCTGGATGAGCCGTCCATTGGTCTTCACCAGAGGGATAATGACCGCCTGATTGCTAGTCTGAAAAAGATGCGTGACTTGGGCAATACTCTCATCGTGGTGGAACATGACGAAGATACTATGCGAGAGGCGGATTATCTGATTGACGTTGGTCCGGGTGCCGGTGTTTTTGGTGGGGAGATTGTCGCCGCAGGAACACCCAAGCAGGTGGCCCGTAACAGTAAGTCTATTACAGGCCAGTACTTGTCAGGAAAACGTGCCATTCCAGTTCCAGAAGAGCGCCGTTCCGGAAATGGACGTTTTATCGAGGTGACAGGTGCGCGTGAGAACAACTTGCAAAATATCACTGCTCGCTTCCCATTAGGAAAATTCATTGCGGTGACAGGTGTGTCAGGTTCAGGGAAATCGACCTTAATCAACAGCATCCTCAAAAAAGCTATTGCCCAGAAGCTCAATCGCAATTCAGACAAGCCTGGTAAATTCAAAACCATCACAGGGATTGAGCATGTAGACCGCTTGATTGACATTGACCAGAGCCCAATCGGACGGACGCCGAGGTCCAACCCGGCTACCTATACGGGGGTCTTTGACGATATACGTGACCTTTTTGCCCAGACAAATGAGGCTAAGATTCGTGGTTACAAAAAGGGGCGTTTCAGTTTCAACGTCAAGGGTGGTCGTTGCGAAGCCTGTTCAGGTGACGGGATTATCAAGATCGAGATGCACTTTTTGCCTGATGTTTACGTGGCTTGTGAAGTCTGCCACGGGACTCGCTACAACAGTGAAACCCTAGAAGTTCACTACAAGGAAAAGAACATCTCGCAAGTCTTGGACATGACCGTCAATGATGCGGTGGAATTCTTCCAACATATTCCAAAAATTCAACGCAAACTTCAGACCATCAAGGATGTGGGGCTGGGCTATGTAACGCTAGGGCAACCGGCTACCACCCTTTCTGGGGGAGAAGCCCAGCGTATGAAGTTGGCTAGCGAACTCCATAAACGCTCGACAGGAAAATCTTTCTACATTCTGGATGAGCCAACGACAGGGCTTCATACTGAGGATATCGCTCGCTTGCTTAAAGTCTTGGCTCGCTTTGTCGACGATGGAAATACAGTCCTCGTCATTGAGCACAATCTGGATGTCATCAAGACGGCAGACCATATTATTGACCTAGGACCTGAGGGCGGTGTCGGTGGTGGAACCATCATCGCAACAGGAACCCCAGAAGAAGTAGCGGCCAATGAAGCCAGCTACACAGGACAGTATTTGAAAGGAAAGTTAAAATAAGATTTAAAAGGCTCTGCTTTTTTAGGCAGAGTCTTTTTTATAATAAATTACGAATTTTTTCTTTTATAAATGAGTTAAGAGAATAGTGTTTATCCAGATATTCTAGGAGTGCTTGAGCAGACTCAGAAATGCGTTCGTAACCTTGCAAAAAGTGAGGCAATTGCTTGGCTTCCTTTGGATAACCTTCTTCAAATCGTCTGTTGGTATTAAAGATATCTATAAAATTAGATTTAGAAGTTGTTTCCAAACTGATTAGTTCAGTCCAAAGCTTGACGGTTCTGTTTTGTATTAAATCATAAGCAGCTAATTTTTCGCCTCGCTGATAACGACCTAGCCCTAAATATAGATTACATAAAATTTCTCCCAACAACCATTCACGGTCTCTGTTTTCTTTTGATGGCAGTCTTTGTGGCTGACAGATTGTTTCATCAAAACCGACCTCCTTCCAGATAATCTTGCCTTCAGAGAAGGGAATGTTTACTAGTTCTTGAGCTTCAAAGACAGCAAATTCACAAAAAACATCATCTTCAAATAGAACTTTATGTCCGTCCACTGTATTTTGGTAGTGAAATGCAATTGGTTCTAGCTTACTTAACCAGGTTAGGTCTTGGATATAAGTCTGCTTGTAGCCATCTTTTACAATAACAAAGAAGTCTAAATCTGAGTACTGATCCAATCGTTCTCTTTCTGTTCCGCAAGAACCAAGTGCCAGCAAAGCTAGTGCTTGGTTCGAATTTTTTAGAGACTGACCAATATCATCTAGTCTTTGTAACAGCAATTCTGTTTTATTCATATCGATACCTCATTCTTTCTTGTTTAACAGAAATTATACATTAAGCGCTTTCAAATGTCAATTTTATCTAATCTTAGCTATATAGATTGTATTATTTTCGGTATTTTTTTGCTATAATAAATTAAATCATTTTACGGAGGTTTTCTCATGTTATCAAGAGTTGAAAAATTTGAAGCAGCCTTAAAACAGACAGAGTGTGATGCTGTCCTAGTAACCAATCTGAAGAATATCTACTATCTGACTGGTTTCAGCGGGACAGAGGCGACAGTTTTCATTAGCAAGTCGCGTCGGATTTTCCTGACGGATGCGCGCTATACCCTGATTGCCAAGGGCGTGGTTGAGGGCTTTGACATTGTGGAAACGCGCGATGCGGTTGGTGAAATTGCTAAAATTATAGCGGACGACAAGCTGGAAAAAATTGGCTTTGATGACGAGATTTCCTATGCTTACTTCAAGATGCTGGAAAGTGTGTTTGCTGGTCATGAGCTGGTTCCAATGACTGGTTTTATTGAAAATCTGCGGATGATCAAGGATGAGCAAGAAATCGCAACCATTCGTAGGGCCTGCCAGATTTCTGACCAAGCCTTCCTAGATGTACTGGATTTTATCAAGCCCGGTGAGACGACTGAGCTAGCCGTTATGAACTTTTTAGATGCCCGTATGCGCCAGCTAGGTGCTTCAGGTGCCTCTTTTGATTTTATCATCGCTTCGGGCTACCGCTCTGCTATGCCACATGGCGTGGCTAGTGACAAGGTCATTCAAAAGGGTGAAACCCTGACCATGGACTTTGGTTGCTACTACAACCACTATGTCAGCGATATGACGCGGACAGTTCATGTGGGGCAGGTGACAGATGAAGAGCGGGAGATTTATGATATTGTCCTGCGCAGCAATCAAGCCCTCATAGATGCAGCCAAGGCTGGTCTCAGTCGAATTGATTTTGACAGGATTCCGCGCCAGATTATTAACGATGCAGGCTACGGTCCTTACTTCAGCCACGGGATTGGACATGGGATTGGTTTGGATATCCATGAAATTCCTTACTTTGGCAAGTCAGAAGAGCCAATCAAGGCTGGCATGGTCTTGACCGATGAGCCGGGTATTTATCTGGATGGAAAATACGGGGTGCGTATCGAGGATGATATCTTGATTACGGATACAGGTTGCGAATTATTGACCCTTGCTCCAAAGGAATTAATTGTTATTTAAGAAAATTAAGATAAATCATTGACTTTTATATTTTAAAGGTTTATACTGATAGACGAAAACGGTAGGTGAGGCTACCATAGGGATACGGATGACTACCGCAAAGCAGTGGAGACACTACTCGTTGGTCAACAGTCCTGGTCGCGAAGGCCAAGACTAAGCTCATTACATTGCCCTATGGAGTTAAAGCTTGAACGAAAAACAGATAATTAGTTTTTTAATCCTGCCATTTTATGGTGGGATTTTCTACTGTTTTAGAACAAGGAAAGGAGACAAACGATGCAAATTGACGATCATCCAGAACCGCACATACACAGCCAATCGCTGATTTGTGTCGTTCTGCCCTTATAAAGTGATTGGTCTCTGTGTATGAAACACATCATTCATACAGATAGGAGAAACCAATGAAAACTACAAAAGAAAGATTAGCAACAGCTATTCATACATCTTTAAACGAAACTCTATCTTTTTATAAGACAAGTCTAACAGGCTTGACTGAGGAGCAGGTGGAGAAAAATCGTGACCTATATGGCGAAAACACCATCAC
>CAUSWL010000034.1:0-13116 GCA_963535345.1 uncultured Streptococcus sp. | reverse complement strand
CAACACGGACAACTGTTTCAAACATGATACGAGTTCCTTCTTGGATAAATTGACCCAATGAGTGCAAGTCAGTTGAGAAGTTAGCTGAAGTTGGGTAAATACCTTTTTGGTCTTTTCCTTCTGTTCAGGCACACCTTATGGATGCATCTGCTGGGAATTCCCTTGCACTGACTGGCTAGTTTGATTGACTTGCCAATCAACCACTGCGTCATCTATTTTTTCTAATTTAGACCCAGAAGCCTGGACTTTTTGTCCAAGCTCTGAATCAATTTTTTAGACTTTTATTTTTCTAAATTGCTTGATTTGAAATTTTATTATGGTCAAGCAGTTTCGAAAATCTGAATGGTAGAGTCCTTTTCAATTACTACTGCTTGGTCTGCTGCAACATGGAGAGTGCCCGGCAGGCTGCCCTCTTTTGAACCATCAAAAGAAATCGTGATATGGCCCAGTCCAGTTAAATTTTTTTCTACTACATTTCCTACGGCAGTAATCGAATATTCCTGACTATCTACCACCAGCTTTCCACCTTCTAGTATTGCACCTAGAAGATTTTTGTTATCGATTTTAAAACAATACTCTGCTAAGTCTTCCGGAGCTTCTTCTCCAAACAAAATGAGCATATTGGCATCTTGAATCATATTCTGAGCTTCAGGCCCCACTTGAATTACTTTAGCTTCAAAAATTTTCTTCATCTAATTCCTATTCATCCTTTCTCAAATCTGTCATAAACTTATGCTTATAGATAAGTTTAACATAATAGTTGCTATGTTTACGTGCATCTATCAAAAGTTTACTGATAAAGGCCAATACTAGCTATCCAAGCTACTAGCACCCGCGGAACACCATTGAGAAAGCGTGAATAAAGCACAGAAGGGACACCAACCTCAACTGTTTCAGCCTTGGCTTCAGATAGACCGAGTGCTACAGGAATGAAATCACAACCGTTTTGAGTGTTGATAGCAAATATAGCTGGCAGAGCCATTTGGGGCGGAATAGTCCCTTTGCCGATTTCAACTCCAATTAAGGTTCCAATAATCTGACTGATAACAGCTCCGGGGCCTAACAAAGGAGATAGGAATGGCAAGGAACAGATAAAGCCAATCAAAATGAGTCCCCAGATGTTCCCAGCTAGGGGAACCATTAATTTTGCCAGCCAATTTCCAACACCTGAACCTTGAATAACCCCAATCAGCAAGGAAACAAAGGCCATGAAAGGAATGATCGTGTTGAGCATTGTTTGGATGGCTTCACGAGCAGCCTGGTTGAAAGTCGCAACGACCTTCCCAGCGCCCATCCCAATTCTTGCTACAATACTTGTTTCAGCTTTTTGCTCTGTAATTTTTTTACTAGTATCGTAAGTTGGCTTTTCTGTTACCACAGTTGTCGCTTTTTCGTCTTCATTAGCAGCAGAAATTTGATTAAGGCCAACTGCTGACACATAGATTTCCTCGGTTATATATTGAGCTAGAGGCCCACTTTTCCCTGTAGCGACAATATTTATTGTAGGGATCCCCTTTTTAGGATAAATACCACAGCGAAGAGTACCGCCACAATCCACGATTGCTAAAGCAATTTCCTCATCTGGGATAGAAGTTTTAAACCCATTAACAGCTTCCATACCGGTCAAATCAGCAATTTTATCTACAATATCTGGCTTTTCTCCTCCGCCAGTGATATAGATGAATTTATGCTTAGCTTCACTAGGTGTAATGACCAAAGGTCCTCCGAAACCGCCATTTCCTTTAACAACTTTTATACTCTTATATGACATAATTTCACTCTTTCTATAAATCAAATGTTTTACTCAAGGTAACACCTTGCTGTTTTGCTACATAAGCAGTTGTAAAATCGGTCACCCAACCGCCTACAAAGTTCATGACAAGCCCAACAAGCATGTAACGAATGGCTAAGTCCATTTGACTTAAACCTAAAGTTTGAATTCCTGTTGCAATTCCCATCCATACAAACAATTCCCCAGGATTGATATGCGGAAATACACCATTTGAAGTGTGGCAGAACTGCATCTGAGCTGCTACAAAACTAGGTTTATAATATTCTGGTAAGAAACGTCCCATACTGATTGCCATCGGATTCCCCAGCATAAAGGCAGAAATGAAAGGTAAAATCATATACCGGCTAACAGGATTTTTGGCAGAAATCTTAGCCAGGGAATTGACCTTCTCTTCTCCCAAGAAAGCGATAAGGGTATTCATTGCAATCAATAGCATCAAGACAAGCGGTACAATATTTGTCATCCAGCTAATAAAGGTTTCTCCACCTAATTGGAAGAGTTTCATAAAACTCTCTGCAAAATTTGTAATGTGATTCATAAGGAACTCCCTTTCTTATTTTTTTTAAATAACTGTTTAATAGATAATTGTAAGTAATTCGCATAAAAGCCGAATCCCAGAAAAGAATCAGATGAACTTGTCTCTTTCTCAATACCTGCCTCATTCCAAAGATAGACTTTTCTAGCATCTTCTATGGCTGATTGCATCAACTTATTTTCTTTTCTCACAAGAGGATTATACTTGTCAAAATAATGGATGTCTTCTCCAACATAATCGTCCATATTTTGAAAACGTGCTAAGATTGTGACTCCTTGCATTTTGCTAGCTTTAAGAACCCGACCGTTTTCATCAACCGCGAACATGACAATCGTACCGGATTTGATTCTTCCGGACTTCCTGCCAATCGCTACGCGCCCCAGTTTTCGGAGCATCGTATAGGTCTTATTGAAGTCTTTGAGTTGCTGCCAGCCGAGGAACATTTGAAATATATAAGCTGCCATGACAAATACAGCGAAAATTATTAGCGAATTCATTAAAATACTCCTTTGCTCTTAGAAAATGATAGAAACTCTGTCTCTGTTTCTACAGCCCTCAATGCTTCTTTTAGAGAAGGCTCTCCTGCAATTCGAAAAATGTCGTCATACAATTCCAGCAATTCACTCTCCATTTTGCTTTCAATTTCTGAGGGAATGGCGACTAGAAAGATAAATTCAATCCAATCATCTCCTTTTTGATAAGGCTCTTCTAGCTTTCCAAACATTAAAATAGTCTTTGCATAACCCTGGTTAATTGTATGGGGGAAGGCAATTCCTCCACCAAAAATGGTTGATTGTTTTTTATCCCTATCAATTATCCGATTTCTAAAACCTTCATCAATCATCTGAAGTTTCTCTAACTCTGCAACCATATTTAGCAAGTATTGCTGATAGGTTTTTTGGGGAGTCAAACGAAGAAAACGTAAGCTGACTGTTTCTAGATTTTTTTGATGAAAAGCATTGGCCCTCTGCCATTCTTCCTGCAGCCATTGATCATCAAAAAGATGATTAACTTGAATGACTGGAGATTTAGAATCTTTATATTTTAGAGGAACTGTCGTAAAAATCGCGAAATAGTCCTGATTCAAATCCAGATTAAAATCCTCTTCAGAATACTGAGTAATGTCTACATCATTTCCAAGAATTCGTCTGAGTTGCTGAATAATCATCGCAGCAGTTCCTCTTCCTGTTGTGCAAACTACAGCTATCTGCTTGCGAGAACCATTTACAACAGAGTTTTGCTTTCTTAAAATCATTTCAAAATACAAAGCCAGATATCCGATTTCAGATAATTCCAATTCAGAACCAAAAATTGCAGATAGTTCTTCTCCAGCAATTTTCGCCATTTCAAAAGCAAAAGGATATTGAGTTTGAACCTCGCCATGGAATATATCATTAGCTTGCACATGGAAAATCAGTCGATTGATTAAGGAGCCTAGATGAGACTTGATTTCTTCAAATAATTCTTCATCATCAAAGTTAACCAACATTGTTTCTTTGACTTTCTTGACAATCCCTTGAAAAATGTTTGCAAGCTGTTCAGATTGATAAGACGGCTTGCTTAAAGTGTCAATAAAACGGATATTAAACGGAAAACACAAAAAGTCTATCTCAAACTGACTGAGGGAAATCTTATAAGTCATCTCAATATGATAGATTAATTTTTCAACCAAAGGTGTCTCTGTTAAATCATTCCTATAGTAAGGAATAGGGCAACTCAACACCCTAGATGCATGAATACGCTCCACCATAATTGAAATGGTCTTTCGAAGGAGTTCCTTTGTTTCTTTCGGGATTTTATACTCCTGGAGTAGCGTCTCCAGAAAAGAAGATGTTGCCTCGGTGAGTGTCTTTCCTTCAAAGTAAGGGGCCACTTGGTGAATATAGAGCAAGCGCAAATTCAGCTCGGACCCCAAGACCTCCAGCCCACGGTTGGGCTTTCCTGAAATAGTGATAGAGTAACTCTCTGCCAAAGATTTTACTTGTTTTAAATCCTTATTAAGGGTACTTCTACTAACACCTGCTTCCTCAGCCAAGTCGTCAATAAGAAGAGGGGAGGTTGACTCAATTAAACGTTTTAGTAAATAGGCAATTCTTTTACTGGAAGAATTGAAGTCACTCTCCCGTTTTAAACTACCAGATAAAATCCTTTCCAACTCAGTATAGTCATACACCTCTAACATTAACTGATCATCTTGTGAGATAATCTGGATACTCGGAGCCAAAACATCATTTAATTGTTGGATACTCTTTTGCAAGGTTTGCATACTAATATCCAGCTCTGAGCGCATATCTACCAAGGAATAAGTTGGCTGTGAGACCATTTTTTCTAAAATATTATACCATCGATTTACTATGGTCAACTCTCTTCCTCACCTTCATTTTTTTAACCGCGAGTTTTCCCTCCGGCAATATTTGTAGTGACTCCAGTTATATAGCTAGAACGGTCTGAAATATAGAATGCTACAAGGTCAGCTACTTCCCGTAGTTTACCACTTCGTCCCAAAGGAGTTGTTGAAGTTGAAGCATAACCAGCTCGAATATCTTCTACCGTCTTTCCACGGGTATAAGCAAGAGCTTCCTCATAAGAAAGAGTTCGAAGTCCCGTAGCTTCCATAATTCCTGGAGCAATTCCAACCACACGTACACCATGCTTACCCAGCTCTTTTGCCCATGAACGAGTGTAACTATAGACTGCTGCTTTTGTGGCAGCATAGGCACTTTGTCCTTCAGAACCTTCCAAGCCTGCTTCTGAAGCCATGTTCACAATTACACCTTTTCCATTTTTCACTAAAATACGTCCTACTGCCTGACTAACCAAATACAAACCTTTTTGATTAATCATTGTTACTTTTTCAAACGTTTCATCGTCTAACTCGTAAGGACCTTTAGGATTTTCTGCATCAATTAATAATCTGGGAACATTAATCCCTGCATTATTGACTACCGCATCAATATTGCCAAATCTTTCAACTATTTTGGCAACACCCTCTTCTACTTCAGAGCGAGAAGTTACATCAACTTTTACAAATAATAGATTCGGGTGACGCAAATCGTTGTCGCTAAGATCAAAATTCGCTACATTGACTCCTAATTCCAGCAATTCTTCAACGATTGCCTTACCGATCCCAGATGACGCGCCAGTCACAAGAACTGTTTTGCCTTTTATGTTTAACCAATCATTCATTTTGATACCTCTCAAATTTTATTTACAAGGCAATTATACAGCGCTTTCATAAAAGAATTAAGACACTCTTTTTTACACTTTTAAAAAAAATAATAAACTAATTAAGAGGCTTGTACTAAAAATCCACAAGAAATGAACTTGTGGATCTTTTTATATTCTAAATGAACTCAAAGCATATGAGAATCAAAGGCGTGCATTCAACTCAGCACCCAGCTCTTCAA
This sequence comes from uncultured Streptococcus sp., assembly GCA_963535345.1. Taxonomy (GTDB): domain Bacteria; phylum Bacillota; class Bacilli; order Lactobacillales; family Streptococcaceae; genus Streptococcus. Next base: position 7,382 of record CAUSWL010000034.1, on the reverse strand, counting down.
AGCCTGGTTTCCCAAGAAGAGCAAACATGTTTTTCTTATAAGCTTCAACTCCAGGCTGGTCAAATGGATTGATACCATTCAGGTAGCCAGAAAGAGCAATAGCCAACTCAAAGAAGTAAATAGTGTAGCCCAAAGTGAACTCATCTTGCTCAGGCAGTGTCACAAACATATTTGGAACTCCACCATCAGTGTGTGCTAACAGCACTCCATCTGTAGCTTTTTTATTGACAAAGTCAACATCTTTTCCTTGCAAGTAGCCAAGACCGTCCAAGTCTTCTGCCAATTCAGGAATCAGCACATTTTTGCGAGGTTTATCTACACGGATAACTGTTTCAAAGAGGATACGGGTACCTTCCTGGATAAATTGTCCCAGAGAGTGCAAGTCTGTTGAGAAGTTAGCTGAAGTTGGATAAATCCCTTTTTGGTCTTTCCCTTCTGACTCACCAGCCAGTTGCTTCCACCACTCAGAGAAGTATTGCAGAGATGGTTCATAGTTAGCTAGAACTTCTGTCAGATAACCTTTACGGTACAAGATATTGCGTACAACTGCATATTGATATGCTTCATTTTCAGCCAACTTATCAGAAGCATAAGCCTTGCGAGCAGCATTTGCTCCTTCCATTAACTTGCTGATATCAGCTCCTGCAGCTGCGATTGGCAAGAGCCCCACTGCTGTCAATACTGTAAAACGACCACCTACACTATCAGGCACTACAAAAGTATCCCAGCCATTAGCATCTGCTTCAACTTTAACTGCACCTTTAGCGCGGTCTGTAGTTGCGTAGATACGTTGGTTAGCTTCTTCTTGACCGTACTTCTTAACCAAGAGTTCTTTGAAGACACGGAAAGCAATAGCCGGTTCAGTTGTTGTACCTGATTTAGAAATCACGTTTACTGAGAAATCTTTGTCTGATACATAGTCTACCAAATCAGCCAAATAGCTTGAAGAGATAGAGTTTCCAGCATAGAGGATCTGAGGTGCCTTGCGTTCTTCCTTTCTTTGCAAGTTTACAAATGAATTATTCAAGAAATCAATAGCTGCACGAGCTCCTAAATAGGAACCACCAATACCGATTACGATCAATACCTCACTATCAGATTGGATTTTAGCAGCAGCCTTTTGAATACGAGCAAATTCATCTTTGTCATATTCTTCAGGTAAGTTCAACCAGCCAGTCATTTCTGCCCCAGGACCTGTACCATTTCTCAGAGCAGAATCTGCTGCAGTCACTTGAGGCTGCATATAATCTAGTTCATGTGGTGCAACAAATTTATCTAATACTTTTGAATAATCAAATTTAATATGTGACATAATATTCCTCCAAAATTTCTTCTCTTCTATCATAACCCTTACCTTAGATTTTTTCAAGTTTTTATACTGAATTTTTCCAAATTTTATCATAATTTAAACATTTGCGTAAAAAATGTTACAATATTAAAATTTGAACGAAATAAGACAAAAAAACGGCTAGAGATTCTAACCGTTACAATTCATTTAATAAATACTCAAAGAGTTCTAAATTGCCATCTTCTTCATTGACCAGGAACTCTGGGTGCCACTGCAAGCCGATAATACGATGCTCGTCGACAGACTCAATCGCTTCCACTGTCTGATCTCGAGGGTCCACCGCTGTCACACGGAAATTAGGTGCCAGATCTTTGATACTCTGACGATGGACTGAGTTGACCTGACTTTCTTTGCCAAACAACTTAGCCACCACGCTTCCTTCTACTGTCTCAATAGTATGAGATGTCCCAAAAGGCAAGCCTTGCCAGTGACCTTCAATTTCTTGGTGGAGAGTGCCACCAAAAGCAACATTGACCAGCTGAACACCACGACAGATTGCCATAATTGGTTTATTCTGACGGAGCGCTTCTTTCAAGAGAGCTAGTTCAAACTCATCGCGTACAAGGTTGTAATCATCACTCTCAATAGTCTTTTTCTCCCCGTAAAACTGAGGATGGACATTTTGCCCACCTGTCAAGATGAGTTTGTCAATCATTTCCACATAATCGCGCACAATGGACTCATCTCCTACAGGAATTACTAAAGGGAGACCACCGACTTGACGAATGCTCTCTGCAAATTTACAAGATACAGATGAGTGAATGTTTTTCCCTTCTGCATCTACAGGACATAGATTTGCAGCAACTCCTACAACCGTTCTAGCCATGATGTGTCTCCTTTCGATTTTCTTGCGACAGTCTTATCTTATCACTCCAACCCTTTCCTGTCTAATATGTTTTTTTAAAGACCGTGATAAGTATTTTTTATGGACAAGAAAAAGCTGCCCAATAAGGACAACTTTTCTATTCGAAAACAAATTGATTGTGATACAGTTCCGAGTAGAAACCGCCGAGCTTGAGCAACTCGTGATGATTTCCACGTTCAATGACCTCTCCATCTTTGAGGACAATAATCTGATCGGCATTGAGGATGGTTTTGAGACGATGGGCAATAACAAAACTGGTTCGTCCTGCTACAACGGCCTCCATGGCATGTTGAATCTTGCTTTCTGTTACAGTATCCACATTGGAAGTCGCTTCATCTAAGATTAGGACTTGGGGATCTGTCATCAAGGTCCGGGCGATGGAAATCAATTGTTTCTGACCAGTTGAGAAGATGTTTTGCTCATCATCAATAAGGGTATCATACTTGTCAGGCAAGCTTTCAATGTAGTCATGAATATGAGTTGCCTTGGCAGCTGCTTCGACCATTTCCTGACTGGCATCTGGCACACCAAAGCGGATATTGTCTCGGATCGTTCCACTAAACAAGACCGAATCCTGCAAGACAATCCCGACCTTGCTCCGCAGGCTGTCCAAGTCGTAGTCACGGATGTCTTTGCCATCAAAGCAAATGCTGCCTGCATCCACATCGTAGAAACGATTGATGAGGTTCATGATGGTCGTTTTCCCTGAGCCAGTCGGACCGACAACTGCTATCATCTGCCCCTTAGGAGCTGAAATGCTAACATCTTTTAAAATCGGCTTGTCTGGCACATAAGAGAAATCAATGTGACTGATTTCAACGCCTTCTCGCAATTCCGTAAAGGCAGGCGCATTTTGCGGACGAATCTCTTCTTCTGCATCGAACATTTCTTGGATACGATCTGCCCCAGTAAAGGCCAACTGGAGGCTCCCCCAACTCGCAGCCACCTGGATAATCGGCTGGTAGTACTGCTGAGAAAATTGAGTAAACATGACAATCAAACCTAGGGCTGTCGTTGTTTCGATACTTGGATCGTTCAGCAAGACAGCCGAACCTGCAAAAATGACGATGGCCGTATTGACCAAGCTCATCCCATTCATAACAGGAAAGAGGATGCCTGAGAACATTCTCCCTTTAAAGGTTGCCTTGCGCACGCGCTCATTTTGCTCCACAAAGCCTGCTACGATGTCGTCTTGAATTCCTTGTACGATAACAGCTTTCTGCCCTGAAATACTTTCGTCCATGTAGGCGTTGAGTTTCCCTACCTCTTTTTGCTGGAGATTAGTGTATTTGCGGGCCATTTTCACGATGAAAACCAACATGAGAAAGGCTACTGGAGTACTGGCTACTGTTATCAGGGCGAGCGTCACATTTCTTGAAAACATGACAAAAATCAAACCGATGTAAAGAGCAATATTGCTCATAACCTGAACTAGGCTTTCATTGAAGGCTTGAAGGATGTTGTCCAAGTCACTCGTGAAGCGAGAAAGGATATCGCCATCCTGATGGCGGTCAAAGAAAGAAACCGTCAAACGAGAGAGTTTGCCAAAGAGGCCCTTACGCATCTCATTTGTTGACTCAGCAATCACACGGGTCATCAAGGTCATGTAAATCAAACTGGATACCACTAAGGCGAGGACAACTAGAGCTAGATTCAGCATCAGAGCTGACAAACTCTGCCAGGCTAGTTCGGAAGTTCCATTTTGATAAGCCAGAACTAGGTTAGCGAGCTCTGTCACTGCTTGACCTGAAAAAACTGGAAAGAGGGCTTGGGCAATCGTCGCAACTGCAACCATCAGAACCACAATGACAAAGGAGAACTTGTAAACTTTAAAATAATTCCAGAAAAATCGAACGGTTTTCATTTTATTCCTCCTTTCCCTTTTGTGTTTCGTAGATTTCGCGGTAGACGGCATTGTTAGCTACCAAGTCTGCATGCCGTCCTTCTCCAATCAAACGCCCTTGATCCAAGACCAAAATCTTGTCCGCATGGACGACTGAACTGATCTTTTGAGCGATGATAATAGTTGTTGTCCCTTTCAGATCTTTATTCAAAGCTTCCTGCACGAGTCTTTCTGACTTGGCATCTAGGGCTGAAGTCGAATCGTCAAAAATCAGGATACGGGGATTGCTGACAATCCCACGGGCAATGGACATCCGTTGCTTTTGTCCACCAGAAAAGTTGGTGCCACGTTCTTCGACCTGACTCTCAAATTTGTTTTCCATACGCCCGATAAATTCGCTGGCTTGAGCAATTCGTGCTGCACGTTCCATTTCTGACACGCTGGCATTTCCTTTTCCTTGACGAAGATTATCTGCAATGGTTCCGCTAAAGAGAATAGCACGTTGCAAGACAATGGAAACTGTTTTACGCAAGGTTCCCTCGCTGACATCTCGAATATCCTTGCCACCAATCTTAATAGACCCCTCTTGTGGATCAAACAGTCGTGGAATTAACTGAGCCAAGGTAGACTTCCCTGCTCCAGTCGCTCCAACCACACCCACCATCTGACCAGGCGCAATTTCAAAGGTTACATTCTTCAGCATAGGCTCATCGTCATTGGGATAGGTGAAGGTTACATTTTCAAAAGAGAGACTTCCTTCTAACTCTTCGTCTGGGAGATCTTTAAAGGTCATCGCTGGCTCGGTATTTAGAATCTCGCGGATACGACGCAAGGAAATCATGGCACGACTGACAGAATTTCCTAAAAATCCAACCATGATAATGGTAAAGATAATCTGGCTGAGATAGTTGATAAAGGAAGCAATAGAGCCCACAACAGATGGATCTGACTGAGCCATGTCTGCCACTAACCAGATAGAGAGGAAGACCGCTCCATAGCCGACTAGCATCATAACGGGTTCTATAACTGAGAAGGCATAACCGATATAAAGATTTTGGCCGAGAAGTTCATCAGAAACATCGGTAAATTTGTCAAATTGTGCTTTTTCCTGTACAAAGGATTTGACCACGCGCACACCACGTAGATTTTCCTTGGCGATAGCATTGATCCGTTCAAGAAGGGTTTGAAACTTAGCAAATCGTGGCCCCATCATCCCCATCATGATGGCTGTTAGTGCAAAGATTAGGAGCACCATGAGGACAATCACCCACCAAAGTGACGGAAGAGTGTGAACCGCCAAGATAAAGGAACCAATAAAAAGAAGAGGGAGACGGAAGAGGATTTGAAAAGCCATCATCACCACGTTCTGAATTTGGTTGATATCATTGGTCATTCGGACGACAAGATTACCCGCATTAAACTGCTCAATATTGGCATAAGAAAAAGTCTGGATCTTGCGAAAAGCGTCTTCACGAAGGTCCGAAGACACTCCTTGAGCAATATAGGCTGCAAGTGTTACATTGACCCCACCTGCAACCAGACCGACTAGGGCTACTCCTATCAGCCAAGCGCCAATACTATAAATAGCCTCATTTTGACCAGCCAACAAAGCCTCTAACACCTCTTGCAAATAGCGCGGTTGCAAGAGCGAACTCGCAACCATCAAACCTGTCATCATTAAGGATGCCAAGGCCTGCCATTTATAGGTTTTTATTTTTTTAATCAGCATATTTCCTCCTAATAAAATAGATAAAGGGAGCGACATCCTGCGTCAGCTCCTTCTCATTCGTTCATATTGATGCTATTCTAGCAAAAAAGAGACATCTTGTCAAAGAAGTCTCCTTATTATAAATTAGTGCGCTCTCATCTACAGGTGATGCATGAAAAGGCTTTTTATGGTAAAATGAAAGGAAGAACTCTTACAAGGAGGAAAAGATGAAGAAACAAACCATCGCTGTCTTGGGTCCTGGTTCTTGGGGAACTGCCCTTTCGCAGGTCCTAAACGACAATGGACACGAGGTTCGAATTTGGGGAAATATTTCTGACCAAATTGATGAAATCAATAACCAACATACAAACAAACGCTACTTCAAAGATATCCTACTCGACGAAAAAATCAAAGCCTATCATGACTTGGAAGAAACACTAAAGGATGTGGATGCTATTTTATTTGTGGTCCCAACAAAAGTAACGAGACTGGTTGCCCAACAAGTGGCAAAGGTGCTCGATCACAAAGTTGTCATCATGCATGCCTCCAAAGGATTGGAACCAGATAGCCACAAACGCCTCTCAACCATTCTTGAAGAGGAAATCCCAGCTGACCTTCGTAGTGAAGTCGTTGTTGTTTCAGGACCGAGTCACGCTGAGGAAACGATTGTACGCGATATTACCTTGATTACCGCAGCCTCCAAAGATCTTGAAACTGCCCAGTACGTCCAAAATCTCTTTAGCAATCACTACTTCCGTCTCTATACTAATACGGATGTTATCGGGGTTGAAACCGCTGGTGCTCTCAAAAACATCATTGCAGTTGGTGCTGGGGCACTACATGGTCTAGGGTTTGGCGACAATGCCAAGGCGGCCATCATCGCACGTGGCTTGGCGGAAATCACCCGTCTAGGAGTCGCTCTAGGAGCTAACCCTCTGACTTATAGCGGTCTTTCTGGAGTTGGAGATTTGATTGTAACGGGGACATCTGTCCACTCTCGTAACTGGAGGGCCGGTGATGCTCTCGGTCGTGGAGAATCCCTCGCAGACATCGAAGCTAATATGGGCATGGTCATCGAAGGCATTTCAACAACGCGAGCAGCATACGAACTGGCTCAGGAATTGGGTGTCTACATGCCAATCACACAGGCTATTTACCGAGTGATCTATGAAGGTGTCAATATCAAAGAAGCAATCACTGACATCATGAGCAATGAATTTAAAGCAGAAAACGAATGGTCGTAGACCCTTATAGAAAGGAACATCATGAAACAAAAAGTCAGAAAAGCAGTCATCCCTGCCGCTGGATTGGGAACTCGTTTCCTCCCAGCAACTAAGGCCTTGGCCAAGGAAATGTTGCCAATCGTAGACAAGCCAACTATCCAGTTTATCGTTGAAGAAGCCCTCAAGTCTGGAATCGAAGATATCTTGGTTGTTACTGGTAAGTCAAAACGTTCTATCGAGGACCATTTCGACTCAAACTTTGAATTGGAATATAACCTCAAAGAAAAAGGGAAAACAGATCTTTTGAAGCTGGTTGATGAGACAACTGGCATGCGCCTGCATTTTATCCGTCAAACACATCCACGTGGTCTCGGAGATGCTGTCTTGCAAGCCAA
>CAUSWL010000033.1:0-13537 GCA_963535345.1 uncultured Streptococcus sp. | reverse complement strand
AGTCAAGCACCTTTAAGATTGGTTTGATTGGTTACACCAATGCTGGGAAATCAACCATCATGAACACCTTGACCAGTAAGATCCAGTACGAAGCAGACGAGCTATTTGCGACTCTGGATGCGACGACAAAGAGCATCCATCTAGGGGGCAATCTTCAGGTTACCTTGACTGATACGGTTGGCTTTATCCAAGATTTGCCAACAGAATTGGTGTCCAGTTTTAAGTCGACTTTGGAAGAAAGCAAGCATGTGGACCTTCTGGTTCATGTCATTGATGCCAGCAATCCTTATCACGAGGAGCATGAAAAAACGGTTCTTTCTATCATGAAAGACTTGGATATGGAGGATATTCCTTGCCTGACCCTTTACAATAAAGCGGATTTGGTAGAGGATTTCACGCCTACTCAAACGCCTTATGCCCTAATTTCTGCTAAGTCTGAGGATAGTCGTGAGAACTTGCAAGCATTGTTTTTGGAGAAGCTCAAGGATATTTTTGAAGTCTTTACCCTACGCGTGCCTTTTTCAAAATCCTACAAGATACATGATCTAGAAAGTGTAGCGATTCTGGAAGAGCGCGACTATCAAGATGACGGTGAAGTGATTACAGGCTACATTTCCGAGAAAAATAAATGGAGGTTAGAGGAATTTTATGACTGATATTAAAACCTTGGCTCTAAAGTATGGGGGCTATACAAGTCTGGATAGGGTCTATCTAGATCAGCTTCTAGCTGGCAAAACAGAGCAAGAGCAGTTGGCTCTCATCACACCTCCTCCGAGTGTCGTTAATGCCTACTTTGCAGAACTCTACCAGAAAAAGAGTCCTGAAGCTGCGACGGATTATTTTGCAGAACTCAGTCATGAACTGAACCTCTACAATGCTGAGCCAAGTTTCACCTTTGAAAATAAGCCTTTTATTCGTCTTAATTTATCTGGCAAATCTTTTGGATTTTGCTATGAGAGTAAGGGCCTGGGGCGAATCTTCTCTGAAAATGAAGAGGTAATCTCGGATGACTTGCTCTTTGAGATTGCGCAAATTTTCCCCCATCAACTCGTCTTTGAAGAGTCTGGTAATATTTACATGAAGGCTGTCGGAGATGAAGAAGTTGTTAGTGTGGAGAATCTCACAGCATTGACAGACTTGGAAAGTTTTGCTGATGGTCGCAAACGTCTCAAGGGCTACAGCCAAGAGGATTTATTGCAAGAAGCTGTTGCTTTTTCTGGCAGTCGCTATTTCCGATCGGAAAATCGCACAGCTATGTTATATATTGATTAATTAGAAAGTATCGAATGGATATTCAATTTTTAGGAACAGGGGCCGGTCAGCCCTCTAAAGCTCGCAACGTTTCAAGTCTAGCATTGAAACTCTTGGACGAGATTAACGAAGTCTGGCTCTTTGACTGTGGAGAAGGAATGCAAAATCGTATTCTGGAAACCACAATTCGACCACGTAAGGTCAGCAAAATCTTTATCACTCACCTGCATGGAGACCACATCTTTGGTTTGCCAGGATTTCTCTCTAGCCGTGCCTTTCAGGCCAATGAAGAGCAGACAGATTTGGAAATCTATGGACCGCAAGGGATTAAGTCCTTTGTCTTAACCAGCCTTCGTGTGTCAGGTTCGCGCCTGCCTTACCGTATTCATTTTCATGAGTTTGACCAAGATTCTCTAGGAAAAATCCTTGAGACCGATAAATTCACTGTGTATGCAGAGGAGCTGGACCACACTATTTTCTGTGTTGGCTATCGTGTCATGCAAAAGGACTTAGAAGGTACCTTAGATGCTGAAAGACTTAAGGCTGCTGGTGTTCCATTTGGACCGCTCTTTGGAAAAATCAAAAACGGTCAGGACGTCGTTCTAGAAGACGGAACTGAAATCAAAGCTGCTGACTATATCTCAGCGCCACGTCCAGGTAAGATTATCACCATTCTGGGTGATACCCGAAAAACCAATGCCAGTGTGCGTCTAGCTGTCAATGCCGATGTCCTTGTCCATGAATCGACTTATGGTAAGGGTGATGAGAAGATTGCCCGCAATCACGGTCACTCAACCAATATGCAGGCAGCTCAAGTAGCAGCAGAAGCCGGTGCTAAGCGCCTCCTGCTCAATCATATCAGCGCTCGTTTCCTTTCAAAAGATATCAGCCAGCTCAAGAAAGATGCGGCAACTGTTTTTGAAAATGTCCATGTGGTTAAAGACTTGGAAGAAGTGGAAATTTAGAAGATTGAGAAAGGATAAGTATGCGTACTATTCTGATTACCGGAGCAAGCGGTGGCTTAGCCCAAGAAATGGTCAAACTCTTACCAAATGACCAACTCATCTTACTAGGTAGAAATAAGGAAAAACTAGGACAACTCTATGGAAATCATCTCCATGTGGAATTGATTGAAATCGATATTACTGATGACTCGGTCCTAGAGGATCTGGTAGCTGACCTCTATCTCCGTTATGGCAAGATTGATGTCTTGATTAACAATGCTGGCTATGGAGTTTTTGAAGAATTTGACAAGATTTCTGATCAAGATATTCATCAGATGTTTGAGGTTAATACCTTTGCCCTGATGAACCTTTCTCGTCGCCTTGCGGCGCGAATGAAGGAGAACCGAAAAGGGCATATCATCAACATCGTCAGCATGGCAGGTTTGATAGCGACTAGCAAGTCCAGTCTCTATTCGGCGACCAAGTTTGCGGCTATTGGATTTTCAAACGCTTTGCGCCTCGAACTCATGCCCTATGGTGTCTATCTAACGACGGTTAATCCAGGACCGATTCGTACTGCCTTTTTTGATCAGGCTGACCCAGATGGGACCTACCTCAAGTCGGTTGACCGCTTTCTCTTAGAACCAGATGCAGTCGCTAGAAAGATTGTCAAAACCATAGGAAAAAACAAACGGGAACTCAATCTCCCAGTTTTGTTGAACCTAGCCCATAAGTTTTATACACTCTTTCCCAAGCTAGCTGATAAGTTGGCTGGGGGGATCTTTAATTATAAGTAGAAGGAGTTCCTTACAAAAGGAACTTTTTTTATAATATTGATCTGAGTGTCAAAAAATGTTTGTTTTTGTTCTAAATCTACATTCACTTTTTTCGAATCTTCTACAAATTTTAGAAAAAACAATCAAAAATATGATTTTTTGTGTTTAGGGTATTGAAATTTCCTATATTATTTTATAAAATAAGGGTAAAAGGCTATGAAAAAGTAATACGCTTACAAATAAATGGAAGCGGTTACTAAAGGAGGATTTTATGGAAAAAGGCCATTGGAATCGTAAAAGAGTCTACAGCATTCGTAAGTTTGCCGTAGGCGCTTGCTCTGTCATGATTGGAACCTGTGCGGTTCTATTTGGAGGAAGTGTCATTGGAGAACCACCAGTTTTCGCGGATGAAACTCCTATCACCCACACTGTGGAACAAGCAAAAGAGGAAAGTCCGGCAGTGGAGGAAAAAGAAGATCAAGCTGTAGCAGAGCACAATGATGCTGCAAGTGTCGACCAAAGTCAAGCTGCTCCAATTGAAGCAAGCAAACCAGAGAAGAAAGAAGAGGAACCTGTAGCTCCAAAAGAGGAGAAAGCATCTCTAAAACCTGAAGAAACAGCACCAAAGGTAGAATCTCAAGCTTCAAGTCAAGAAAAGCCTGTCAAGGAAGAGTTGAAAGCTGCGACAAATGAAGAAGTGAATCAAATGATTGAAGATAGAAAAGTGAATTTTAATCAAAATTGGCACTTTAAACTCAATGCGAATCCTAAAGAAGCTGTGAAATCGGATGCAGATGTATCAACATGGCAAAAATTGGATCTCCCACACGACTGGAGTATCTTTAACGATTTTGACCATCAGTCACCTGCCCAAAACGAGGGTGGACAGCTCAATGGTGGTGAAGCTTGGTATCGCAAGACCTTTAAACTTGATGAAAAAGATCTCAAGAAAAATGTTCGTGTCACTTTTGATGGTGTCTATATGGACTCTCAAGTCTATGTCAATGGCCAGTTAGTGGGGCATTATCCAAATGGATATAACCAGTTCTCATACGATATCACCAAATACCTTCACAAAGATGGTCGTGAGAATGTGATTGCTGTCCATGCGGTTAACAAACAGCCAAGTAGCCGTTGGTACTCAGGTAGTGGTATCTACCGTGATGTAACCTTGCAAGTGACTGATAAGGTTCATGTTGAGAAAAATGGAACAACCATCTTAACACCAAAACTTGAACAACAGCAACATGGCAAGGTTGAAACTCATGTAGCCAGCAAGATTGTCAATACAGACGATAAAGACCATGAACTGGTGGCAGAGTATCAAATCGTTGAACGTGGTGGTCAGGCTGTAACAGGCTTGGTTCGTACAGCGAGCCGTACCTTGAAAGCACATGAATCAACAAGTCTTGATGCGATTTTAGAAGTTGAACAACCAAAACTCTGGACAGTTTTAAATGATAAACCTGCCTTGTACGAATTGATTACGCGTGTTTACCGTGACGGTCAATTGGTTGATGCTAAGAAAGATTTGTTTGGTTACCGTTACTATCATTGGACTCCAAATGAAGGTTTCTCTTTGAATGGTGAACGCATTAAATTCCATGGTGTTTCCTTGCACCATGACCACGGAGCGCTTGGAGCAGAAGAAAACTATAAGGCAGAATACCGTCGTCTCAAACAAATGAAGGAGATGGGCGTTAACGCCATCCGTACAACTCATAACCCTGCAAGTCCACAGACCTTGCAAATCGCAGCAGAACTTGGTTTGCTCGTTCAGGAAGAGGCCTTTGATACGTGGTATAATGGCAAGAAACCTTATGACTACGGACGTTTCTTTGAAAAAGACGCTACTCACCCAGAAGCTAGAAAAGGTGAAAAATGGTCTGACTATGATCTTCGTACCATGGTCGAAAGAGACAAAAATAACCCAGCTGTCTTCATGTGGTCTATCGGGAATGAAATCGGTGAAGCTAACGGCAATGCTCACTCTCTTGCAACGGTTAAACGCTTAGTAAAAGTGATTAAAGATGTTGATACTACACGTTATGTTACTATGGGAGCAGATAAGTTCCGCTTTGGTGATGGTAGCGGTGATCATGAGAAAATTGCTAATGAACTGGATGCGGTTGGATTCAACTATTCAGAAGATAATTACAAGAAACTTCGTGCGAAACATCCAAACTGGTTGATTTACGGTTCTGAAACATCTTCAGCTACCCGTACACGTGGAAGTTACTATCGCCCTGAACAGGAATTGAAACATAGTAACGGACCTGAGCGTCATTACGAACAGTCTGACTATGGTAATGACCGAGTTGGCTGGGGTAAAACGGCAACAGATTCATGGACCTTTGACCGTGACAATGCTGGCTATGCTGGACAGTTTATCTGGACAGGTACGGACTATATCGGTGAACCTACACCATGGCACAACCAAAACCATACACCAGTTAAGAGTTCTTACTTTGGTATTGTAGATACAGCGGGTATTCCAAAACATGACTTCTACCTCTACCAAAGCCAATGGGTTTCTGTCAAGAAGAAACCAATGGTACACCTTCTTCCTCACTGGAACTGGGAAAATAGAGAATTGGCATCGAAAGTTGAAGATTCAGACGGAAAAATCCCAGTTCGAGCTTACTCAAACGCTGCAAGTGTAGAATTGTTCTTGAATGGAAAATCTCTTGGAGTTAAGAAGTTCAACAAAAAACAAACCAGTGATGGCCGTACCTACCAAGAAGGTGCCAATGCTAAGGAACTCTATCTTGAATGGAAGGTTGCGTACCAACCAGGTACTTTAGAAGCTGTAGCTCGCGATGAAGCTGGAAAAGAAATTGCACGTGATAAGATCACGACTGCAGGCCAACCAGCAGGTGTTCGCCTCGTCAAGGAAGAACACGCAATCGCAGCAGATGGAAAAGACTTGACCTACATCTACTACGAAATCGTAGATAGTGAAGGAAATGTGGTACCAACTGCCAATAATTTGGTTCGTTTCCAATTGCATGGACAAGGTCAACTGGTTGGTGTTGATAATGGGGAACAAGCCAGCCGTGAACGCTACAAGGCACAACCTGATGGTTCTTGGATCCGCAGAGCCTTTAACGGTAAAGGGGTTGCCATTGTTAAATCAACTGAGCAAGCAGGTAAATTCACTCTAACAGCCCATTCAGATCTCTTGAAATCTGGTCAAGTAACGGTCTTTACTGGTAAAAAAGAAGACCAAGAAAAGACCGTTCTCGGAACCGAAGTACCAAAAGTACGTACTGTTATTGAGAAAGAGCCAAAAATGCCGAAGACAGTCGGTTTTATCTACAGTGATGGCAGTCGTGAAAAACGTCCAGTAACTTGGTCTTCAGTTGATGTGAGCCAAGCAGGAGTTGTGACTGTTAAAGGTATGGCAGACGGACGCGAAGTTGAGGCCCGTGTCGAAATTCTAGCAATCGCAAATGAGCTTCCAACTGTTAAGCGTGTTGCTCCAGGAACAGACTTGAGCGCTGTTGACAAATACGTTTCTATTGCTGTTACGGATGGAAGCGTACAAGAATACGAAATTGATAAGTGGGAGATTTCGGAAGCAGATAAAGCTAAACTGTCAGTTGCAGGATCACGTATTCAAATGACTGGTCAACTGGGTGGTGAGACTATTCACGCTACCCTTGTGGTAGAAGAAGGTAATCCTGCGGCTCCTGCAATACCAACTGTAACTGTTGGTGGCGAATCTGTCACTGGTCTTACTAGCCAAAATCCAATGCAATACCGAACTCTTGCTTATGGTGCCCAATTGCCAGAAGTCGCAGCAAGTGCTGAAAATGCAGCTGTTACAGTGGTGCAAGCAAGCGCAGCAAACGGTATGCGTGCAAGCATCTTTGTTCAACCAAATGATGGTGGTCCTCTTCAAATGTATGCAATTCAATTCCTCGAAGAAGCACCAAAAATTGACCATTTGAGCCTACAAGTGGAACAAGCTGACGGTCTCAAAGAAGACCAAACAGTCAAATTATCTATCCTTGCTCACTATCAAGACGGAACACAAGCTGTTTTACCAGCTGATAAGGTGAACTTCTCTACAAGTGGTGAAGGGGAAGTAGCAGTTCGTAAAGGAATGCTTGAGTTGCATAAGCCAGGAACAGTCACTCTCAAAGCAGAATATGAGGGGGCTACAGGTCAAATCGCTCTCACGATCCAGGCCAATACTGAGACGAAGGTTGCGCAATCTATCCGTCCTGTAAACGTAGTGACAGACTTGCATCAGGAACCTACTCTTCCAGCAACAGTAACGGTTGAGTATGACAAAGGTTTCCCTAAAGCCCACAAAGTCATTTGGCAAGCCATTCCAAAAGAAAAACTCGATCACTATCAAACCTTTGAAGTTCTAGGTGAAGTTGAAGGTCTGGATCTTGAAGCGCGTGCAAAAGTCTCTGTAGAAGGCATCGTTTCAGTTGAAGAAGTTAGTGTGACAACCCCAATCTCAGAAGCACCGCAATTACCAGAAAGTGTTCGTACCTACGATTCAAATGGTCACGTTTCATCAGCTAAGGTTACATGGGATACGATTCGTCCAGAGCAATACGCCAAGGAAGGTGTCTTTACGGTTAATGGCCACCTAGAAGGTACGCAATTAACAACTAAACTTCATGTTCGCGTATCTGCTCAAACCGAGAAAGGTGCAAACATTTCTGACCAATGGACCGGTTCAGAATTGCCACTTGCCTTTGCTTCAGACTCAAATCCAACTGATCCTGTTTCAAATGTCAACGATAAATTGATTTCCTTTAATGACCGCCCAGCTAACCGTTGGACAAACTGGAACCGTACTAATCCAGAAGCTTCAGTTGGTGTCCTATTCGGAGATTCAGGTATTTTGAGCAAACGTTCAGTTGATAATCTAAGTGTCGGATTCCACGAAGACCACGGAGTTGGTGTACCGAAGTCTTATGTGATTGAATATTATGTCGGTAAGACCGTTCCAACAGCCCCTAAAAACCCTAGCTTTGTAGGTGAGGAAAACCATGCCTTTAACGATCCTGCAAACTGGAAAGAGGTAAGCAATCTCAAAGCACCAGCTCAATTAAAAGCTGGAGAAATGAATCATTTCAGCTTTGATAAAGTTGAGACCTATGCGGTTCGCATTCGTATGGTTCGACTTGATAGCAAGAAGGGAACGTCTATCACAGAAGTACAAATTTTTGCGAAACAAGTTGCGGCAGCCAAACAAGGACAAACGAGAATCCAAGTTGACGGTAAAGACTTAGCAAACTTCAATCCTGATTTGACAGACTACTATCTTGAGTCTGTAGATGGAAAAGTTCCTGCAGTAACAGCAAGTGTTAGCAACAATGGTCTCTCCACCGTCGTTCCAAGCGTTCGTGAAGGTGAGCCGGTTCGTGTCATCGCGAAAGCTGAAAATGGTGATATCCTAGGAGAATACCGTCTACACTTTACAAGCAATAAAGACTTGCTCTCTCGTAAACCAGTTGCCGCGGTCAAACAAGCTCGCTTACTACAAGTAGGGCAACCGCTTGAATTGCCAACTAAGGTTCCTGTTTACTTCACAGGTAAAGACGGTTACGAAACAAAAGATTTGGCAGTTGAATGGGAAGAAGTTCCAGCAGAAAATCTGACAAAAGCAGGTCAATTTACTGTTCGAGGTCGTGTCCTTGGTAGCAATCTTACTGCTGAGTTCACTGTAAGAGTGACAGACAAACTTGGTGAGGCTCTTTCAGATAATCCTAACTATGATGAAAACAGTAACCAGGCCTTTGCTTCAGCAACTAATGATATTGACGACAGTTCTCATGACCGTGTAGACTATATCAATGATAGAGATCACTCTGAAAATCGTCGTTGGACAAACTGGTCTCCAATGCCATCTTCTAATCCAGAAGTATCAGCAGGTGTAATCTTCCGTGAAAATGGTAAGATTGTAGAGCGGACTGTTGCGCAAGCCAAACTTCACTTCTTTGCAGATAGTGGTACGGATGCGCCTTCTAAACTTGTTTTAGAGCGATATGTCGGTCCAGACTTTGAAGTGCCGACCTACTATTCAAACTACCAAGCTTACGAATCAGGACATCCATTCAACAACCCAGAAAATTGGGAAGCTGTTCCTTATCGTGCGGATAAAGACATTGAAGCTGGTGATGAAATAAACGTAACATTTAAAGCTGTCAAAGCCAAAGCCATGAGATGGCGTATGGAGCGTAAAGCAGATAAGAGCGGTGTTGCGATGATTGAGATGACCTTCCTTGCGCCAAGTGAATTTCCTCAAGAAAGTACTCAATCGAAGATTCTTGTAGATGGAAAAGAACTCCCTGATTTCGCTGAAAACCGTCAAGACTATCAAGTGACCTATAGCGGACAACGTCCAAAAGTTTCAGTTGAAGAAAACAATCAAGTAGCTTCAACAGTTGTAGATAGTGGCGATGATAGCCTTCCAGTACTTGTTCGTCTTGTTTCAGAAAGTGGAAAACAAGTTAAGGAATACCGTATCCAGTTGATCAAGGAAAAACCAGTTTCTGAGAAGACAGTTGCTGCTGTACAAGAAGATCTTCCAAAACTCGAATTTGTTGAAAAAGATTTGGCCTACAAGACAGTTGAGAAAAAAGATTCAACACTGTATCTAGGTGAAACTCGTGTAGAACAAGAAGGAAAAGTTGGTAAGGAACGGATCTTCACAGCGGTTAATCCTAGTGGAAGTAAGGAAGAAAAACTCCGTGAAGTGGTAGAGGCTCCGACAGACCGCATCGTCTTGGTTGGAACTAAACCAGGAACCTCCCTTCCAGAAGATGAAGTGAAGAACCTAGTCCTTAACAGACCAGAACTTGTAATCGAAGAAGAAACAATTGATTTCAAGGTTCAGGAACAAAAGAATGATCAGCTTCCAGCGGGTCAAACTCGTGTTCTCCAAGAAGGTCAAAAAGGTATCCGTGTTCACTTAATCGAAGTTGAAAATGGCAAGCGAACTGAAAAAGAAAGCTATGATAAAGTCATGGCTCAAGATCGCATTGTAGAAGTTGGTACGGCTAGTGAAACAACTAAAACAGTACCTCAAGAATCTACAAAACCACAAGTATCAGAAAAAGCAGATACAAAAGAAATCTCCTCAAGTGAAGCTAGTCAAGCTCAAGAAGAACAGTTACCAAATACAGGAAGTGCAGAAAGTCAAGCAGCTCTAGCAGCAGGTTTAGCTCTTCTAGCTTTAGGTGCAGGTCTTGTAGCAACTAAACGAAGAAAAGAAGACTAATCTCATTTAGTAGCCAATAAGTACAGTAATGAAAGATCAGGGATAACCCCCTGGTCTTTTTTTATGGTTCAGAATAATGAAATATGCTAAATTAAACTATTTATCAGGATGGGATATGACTATTACTAGATTTCTTCTGATTTTTACTTATATAAAATAGTTTGGATAATTATTAAGGTATATCAAACTTATAAATAAATGGAATGTTTAGTTCAATGTTTCTTTCTGTTTGTTTAAAAGAGAAGTTGTTCGTAAGTGTACACTATACTTAAAGAAACTTCAGTCTGATGAAAGAATTAGTTTTTATGGCAGTAATTTTACACTGTGTCAATATTTTCAAAAGGCAATAACCTCATAATATTACAAAAAAAGTTAATTTTGTTTTATAATGAAATTAAAGGAGGTTTCTATATTAAAAATAGAACAAATATGATAAATATTGCACTCACATATAGTTATGAAACATGTTAATATGATGTGACTTATTCAATAACCCTCATGGATTTCAACGAATTCGAAAGGAGATGAGTGTTGAGGTTTTATAATCATAGTTTGTCGTTTTAATGTTTTTGGTAATTTAGAAAGGAAGATTATGAAGAACAAGAAATTTTGGTTACCCATCCTAACTTCTCTGGCCTGTTTGCTAGGGATAATCTTTGCTCCAAATTCAGTTCAAGCAAAGGAACTGAAGAACGTTATCAGTAATATTGGAATTTGGGAGGTTGATAATGGTAAGTTTATAAAACCAGATGCGAATGGTGTTTATACACTTTCTCCTGAACATCATAACTACTCAAATTATAAATTCACTGTTGATTACGATTTGAGCGCCTATGATGGTAAATTAGAGGACGGTGATACCTTTACCTTTACTGTTCCGAGCCCTTTAACTGTTAGAAATGAAACTTTTGATTTAAAAGATAAGGAAACAGATCTCGTTATCGGAGAAACTCAAATTGTATCAAACGGGGATAATAATGGTGGTAAGGCAACTATTACATTAAAAAATCTGAAAACCTATCTTGAGAAAAAAGGCGGCTATCAAGTTCAAAATGTTAAAGGAAATTTCTTTGTTGGTTTTAGTTCTAAAAATGAACTAAGCAATGAGACGCTTCGATTTGATAAAACGGAAACTATAAATGAAATTACACACCAGATTAAGGTAAAAAGAGGAGAAGCATCTGATTATTCTGAAGGTATTGGACGTGCGAATTTTAGTAAGTATCATGGTCTGATTTACAAAGAGGATTGGACATCTAGTGCTCTAAATAAGAGTGGACAATATTTACACAGTTGGTATGTCCGAGCCAATCCTAAACAAGCTGCCTATAACAAAATTGAAATTCATGACTGGGTTGATCCAAATGCCTCACCGATGCAGATGATTCCAGAAACATTTAAAGTTACGGCAGGTTGGTACGATAAATCTTATTACTTTAAAGATGAGGTGGTCTTAGAAGCTGGTAAAGATTACCAAGTTAGTTGGAATGAGTCATATACCGATTTTACTTTAACAATTAACAATGCTTCTTCAATTGTTGCTAAGAACGGGAAACCTGCAGCATTTCGAATTAATTATAAAACAAGTGCTCCAGCTGATGGCACGCAAGTCCAAAACAATGCTGAAATGAAGGGTGATGACCAGATCCTAACATATGACGACTATAGTAATAAGACAGTCGTTAAGCAAATCGGAAACTCAGTCGTTGCTTCTGGCGGTACAATTCAGTTAGAAACAGGTTACCGTATCATTCTTTACAAGGTGGACGAGCTGACTCATGACCGTCTAAAAGGAGCAAAATTCAAGATTACTCCTCCAGCAGGAGCTACGGCTAAAGAGGAAATTGTAACGACAAATGATGACGGAATTGCTGAATCATCTATTTACTCAGAGAGTGATATCAAGAAAGGGAACTTTACAGTAACCGAGGTTGAGGCTCCTGAGGGATATGAGTTGAATCCTACTCCATTTGAGATGACTGTTGGACAAGATGGAGCTATCAAAACAGTTACAAATAAACGTAGCAAAGCTAAAGTTAAGATTAAAGCTAATAAAAAACTTACAGGACGTGAGTTAAAGGCTGAAGAGTTTGAATTCACTTTAACAGACCAAGATGGTAAGGTGAAAGAAACTGTGAAGAATGACAAAGACGGAAACGTTGCTTTCTCAGAATTGGAATTCGACAAAGCAGGAACTTATACCTTTAAAATTGCTGAAAAAGCTGGCAGTGATACAGGCATCAAGTACGACACTAAAACTGTTACGGCTACAGTTACTGTAGCGGACAAGGGTAAAGGTGCACTTGAAGCAACTGTTTCTTACGATGATGAAAAAGCTTTCGAGAATACTTATACTCCAGCAAAAACGGAAGTTTCTGTTAAGAAAGTATGGAAGGACGAGAACAACCAAGACGGTAAACGCCCATCTTCTGTCACAGTTAAATTGCTTGCAGACGGTCAAGATACTGGTAAGACACTTGTACTCAATGCCGCAAATGGTTGGGCTGGAAGCTTCAAAGACCTTGATGCTGATAAAGGCGGCACACCTATCCAGTACACGGTAGTAGAAGTAACTGTTGCTGGTTACACTTCTGAAATTACTGGTGATGCTGCATCAGGATTTACCATCACAAATAGCTATTTACCAGAAACAGTTGATGTAAAAGCAACTAAGAACTGGGATGACGCGAACAACCAAGACGGTAAACGTCCAACTAAGATTACAATCAATCTTTTAGCAGACGGTCAGAAAGTTGATTCGAAAGAAGTTCAAGCAGCCACAGACGGAACTTGGACTGTCGAATTCACGAAATTAGCAAAATATAAAGATGGTAAAGAAATTAAATACACTGTAACAGAAGATGCCGTAGCAGAATACGAATCTACGATTACAGACTTTACGATCACAAACAAATATGCTCCTAAAGCAATCGACTACAAGGTAACAAAAGTATGGAAGGACGCGAACAACCAAGACGGTAAACGTCCTGAGTCCGTAACGGTTCAACTTTATAAATCAGTTGATGGAGCAACTCCAGTAGCCGTTGAAGGTAAGAAATTGACCTTGACAGCTAAGGATAAGACAGATGCTAATACTTGGGTAGCATCCTTCACAAATCTTCCACAATACGAAGCTGGTAAAGAAATCACTTACTCAATCAAGGAAGTGGATGTACCAGCTGGTTATGAATCCTCTGTAACTGGTCAAGTAGTGACTAACACACATAATCCAGATACAGTTATCCTTTCAGGAACTAAGGTTTGGAAAGATAACAACAACCAAGACGGTAAACGTACAACATCTGTGAAAGTTCAAA
>CAUSWL010000032.1:0-14143 GCA_963535345.1 uncultured Streptococcus sp. | reverse complement strand
AAGTCAAGGGTAAAATCGTGACACTTTCAGATAAGAGTATCCGTTACTTTGATGCTAACTCAGGAGAGATGGCAACTGACAAGTTTGTCGAAGGTTCCCCAAATGAGTGGTACTATTTTGATCAAGCTGGAAAAGCAGTGACAGGCTTGCAGCAGGTTGGTCAACAGACTCTCTATTTCGCGCAAGATGGCAAGCAAGTCAAAGGAAAAGTTGTTGATGTGAATGGAGTTAGTCGATATTTCGATGTCAATTCAGGGGATATGGCTCGAAGCAAATGGATTCAACTTGAAGATGGAAGTTGGATGTATTTTGACCGCGATGGTAGAGGTCAAAACTTCGGAAGAAACTAATCGAATGTAGCTCAATAAAAATCAAACTTTATCTGACGATATACAAAAACGATAACTCCTTTAAAGGACGTTATCGTTTTTTGCCTGTTTGGAGAATAAATGACAATTGAAAAGAAAGAAGGAATCATTGGAAACTGAAATGAATTAACAAGAGATTCCATATTGGAATAATCTTTTTCTGCACTCTATTGTGACATTCAAAGCAATGAGGATTCTATTTTTAAAGTTTGGAAATCCAAAATCGTTTCGTTTGCGAAAAATGACGCGGTTGTTAGTAGTTTCTATTTTTTTATTTGTACATTTGAGATAGGAAAGATTTTGCTTGATTATTCATAGAGGAGCTATTCTTCACAAAAAGGCTCCATCGATGCAATAGTGTTTTACTCTCTATAGAAATTATAGAGCCGAAAAATCTAGGAAATCATCGCTTTTTTCATAAAAAAATGGTATAATGAAGGGTATGAAATATCACGACTATATATGGGATTTAGGTGGTACCCTTTTGGATAATTATGAGTCTTCTACAGCAGCCTTTGTAGAAACCTTAGCCCAATATGGAATAGAGCAAGAACACGACCGTGTCTACGAAGCTTTGAAGGTTTCGACAGCTTTTGCCATCGAGAAGTTTGCACCAGATATCGAGGATTTTTTAGAGAACTACAAAGAAAATGAAGCGCGTGAGCTAGAACATCCAGTTTTGTTTGAGGGAATTCCAGAATTACTCAAAGACATTTCGGACAAGGGTGGCCGCCATTTCTTGGTTTCTCATCGAAATGACCAAGTTCTAGAACTTCTTGCTAAGACCCAGATAGCGAACTACTTCACCGAGGTGGTGACTGCCAGTTCTGGCTTTAAACGGAAACCAGATCCTGAGTCCATGATTTATTTACGTGATAAATATCATATTACATCTGGTTTGGTCATTGGTGACAGAAATATTGATGTAGAAGCAGGTAAAGCTGCTGGCTTAGATGCCTATCTTTTTAATAACGTTGCGACATTGAGACAAGCAATAGACATGTAAGAAAAGGGAAAAAATGACAGAAGAAATCAAAAATCAACAGGCACAGGATTATGATGCCAGTCAAATTCAAGTTTTGGAGGGACTTGAAGCTGTTCGTATGCGTCCAGGTATGTATATTGGATCGACTTCAAAAGAAGGTCTTCACCATCTAGTATGGGAAATCGTTGATAACTCAATTGACGAAGCCCTAGCTGGATTTGCCAGTCACATCCAAGTCTTTATAGAGCCTGATAATTCCATCACCGTTGTGGATGATGGGCGTGGAATTCCTGTTGATATTCAGGAAAAAACAGGACGTCCCGCTGTTGAGACCGTCTTTACAGTTCTTCACGCTGGAGGAAAATTCGGCGGTGGCGGATACAAGGTTTCAGGTGGATTGCACGGTGTAGGTTCATCAGTAGTAAACGCTCTTTCAACTCAACTAGATGTTCATGTCCATAAAAACGGTAAGATTCATTACCAAGAATACCGTCGTGGTCATGTTGTTGCTGATCTTGAGGTGGTTGGAGATACGGATAAAACGGGAACAACAGTTCACTTCACACCAGATCCAGAGATTTTTACAGAAACAACAACTTTTGACTTTGAAAAATTAAACAAACGTATTCAAGAACTAGCCTTTTTGAACCGAGGTCTTCAAATCTCCATCACAGATAAGCGTGAAGGTCTCGAACAGACTAAACATTACCACTATGAGGGTGGGATTGCTAGCTACGTTGAATATATCAACGAGAACAAGGATGTTATCTTTGATACACCAATCTACACAGACGGTGAGATGGATGATATCACAGTTGAAGTAGCCATGCAGTACACAACCGGTTACCACGAAAACGTCATGAGTTTCGCCAATAACATTCACACCCATGAAGGTGGTACGCATGAGCAAGGTTTCCGTACAGCGCTGACACGTGTTATCAATGATTATGCTCGTAAGAATAAACTACTAAAAGACAATGAAGATAACCTAACAGGGGAAGATGTTCGTGAAGGTTTGACTGCAGTTATCTCTGTTAAGCATCCAAACCCGCAGTTTGAAGGACAAACCAAGACCAAACTGGGGAATAGTGAAGTAGTTAAGATTACCAACCGCCTCTTCAGCGATGCCTTCTCTGATTTCCTCATGGAAAATCCACAGATTGCCAAGCGTATCGTGGAAAAAGGGATTTTGGCTGCCAAGGCTCGTGTAGCTGCAAAGCGTGCGCGTGAAGTCACTCGCAAGAAATCTGGCTTGGAAATTTCCAATCTTCCAGGAAAACTAGCAGACTGTTCTTCTAACAACCCTGCTGAAACCGAACTCTTCATCGTCGAAGGAGACTCAGCTGGTGGATCAGCCAAATCTGGTCGTAATCGTGAGTTCCAGGCTATCCTTCCAATTCGTGGTAAGATCTTGAACGTTGAAAAAGCTAGCATGGATAAAATCCTTGCCAACGAAGAAATTCGAAGTCTTTTCACAGCCATGGGAACAGGCTTTGGGGCAGAATTTGATGTCACTAAGGCTCGTTACCAAAAACTCGTTTTGATGACCGATGCCGATGTTGATGGAGCCCACATTCGAACCCTCTTACTGACCCTGATTTACCGCTACATGAAGCCAATCCTAGAAGCTGGATATGTCTACATTGCCCAACCACCAATTTATGGGGTTAAAGTTGGAAGTGAGATCAAAGAATACATTCAACCTGGCGCAGATCAAGAAATTAAACTCCAAGAAGCCTTAGCACGTCATAGTGAAGGGCGTTCAAAACCAACCATCCAACGTTATAAAGGTTTAGGAGAAATGGATGACCACCAATTGTGGGAAACAACCATGGATCCTGAACATCGCTTGATGGCGCGTGTTTCGGTAGATGATGCTGCCGAAGCAGATAAAATCTTTGATATGTTGATGGGAGATCGAGTAGAACCTCGTCGCGAATTTATCGAAGAAAACGCTGTTTACAGTACACTTGACGTCTAAAAAATGTGGGAAATAGTTCCCTTGGTTTAAAAAATATGATATAATCATTACGATTGTTTCTAGTATAAAAGGAGTTTGATATGTCTAATGGACAACTAATTTATCTAATGGTTGCGATTGCAGTCATTCTGATCTTAGCTTATGTAACAGCCATCTTTTTACGTAAGCGTAATGTAAGCAGATTAACGGCCCTTGAAGAAAGAAAAGAAGAACTCTACAACCTTCCTGTAAATGATGAGGTTGAAGCCGTTAAAAACATGCACTTGATTGGTCAAAGCCAGGTGACCTTCCGTGAATGGAACCAAAAATGGGTTGATTTATCTCTGAACTCATTTGCTGATATTGAAAATCACCTTTTTGAAGCTGAAAGCTACAACAATTCTTTCCGTTTCTTTAAGGCAACACACAAACTTGATCAAATTGAAAGCCAGATTGGTTTAATTGAAGAGGATATTGCAGCTATTCGCAATGCCCTTTCTGAACTTGAAAAGCAAGAATCTAAGAATAGTGGACGTGTCCTTCATGCCTTGGACTTGTTTGAATCCCTTCAACATACCGTTGCAGAAGATTCTGAGAAATATGGGAAGGCCCTTCCTGAGATTGAGAAACAATTGGAAAACATCCAATCTGAATTCTCTCAATTTGTTACCTTGAACTCATCAGGTGACCCAGTTGAAGCGGCAGCAATTCTTGATTCAACTGAAAATCATATTCTTGCTTTGACACACATTGTTGAGCGAATTCCAGCTCTTGTTGAAACCTTGACAAAGGAATTGCCAGACCAATTGGCAGATTTGGAAGAAGGCTATCGCAAGCTGTTGGATGCCAACTACCACTTTACAGAAACAGATATTGAATCCCGTTTCCAACTTTTGCATGAGTCTTTGAAAAATAATCAAGAAAATATTCGTCAGTTGGAGTTGGACAATGCAGAGTATGAAAATAATCGCATCCAAGAAGAAATCAATGCGCTTTATGATATCTTCACTCGTGAAATTGCAGCTCAAAAAGTAGTTGAAAGTCTTCTTGCTACATTACCAACTTATCTCAACCACTTGAAAGAAAATAATCAGGTGCTTGTTCAAGATCTTGAACGCTTGACTAAAACCTACCTTCTTCCTGAAAGTGATGGTAATCATGTTCGTCGTCTTCAAGCAGAATTGGCTGCACTTGATACGGCAATCATGGAAGTGACAGAGGATCAAGGTGAGTCAACACAAGCCTACTCTGCTCTTGAAGAACAGTTGGAAATGCTTCAAAGCAACCTCAAGGATATAGAGGATGAGCAAATCTCTGTTAGCGAACGACTTGCGCAAATTGAAAAAGACGACCTCAATGCTCGCCAAAAAGCAAATGTCTATGTGAACCGTTTGCATACTATCAAACGTTACATGGAGAAGAGAAACTTGCCAGGTATTCCTCAAAGTTTCTTGAAACTTTTCTTTACTGCAAGTCATAACACAGAAGATTTGATGGCTGAGTTAGAACAACCGCAAGTGAATATTGAATCGGTTAAACGAATTCTTGAAATTGCAACAAATGATATGGAAGCACTTGAAACAGAAACCTATGATATCGTTCAATATGCAACCTTGACGGAGCAACTACTCCAATACTCAAACCGTTACCGTTCATTTGATGAGCGTATCCAAGAGGCCTTCAACGAAGCGCTTGAAATTTTTGAAAAAGAGTTTGACTACCAGGCATCATTTGAAAAAATTTCACAAGCCTTGGAAGTTGCTGAACCAGGGGTTACAAACCGTTTTGTAACTTCATATGAGAAAACACGTGAAGCGATTCGTTTTTAAAAATAGAAGCTTAGAAGATTTCTAAGCTTTTTTCTTTTCCTAAAAAAGACAGAATCCCTGTTTATCATTGAAATAATAGCCTCGATTTGATATGATGGAAATATGAAAAAAAATAGAGCGAAACGTGTTTCTCACGATATAACGAGAAGGCTATTGCTTTCCCTTGTTGGAATCTTAGGAGTTGCTACGATTTTATTAGGGAGTGCTATTGGTTATAAGCTACTACAAAAGCAATCTTACGAACAAAAAATTGAAGCGCTAAAAAGCGAAAAGGACCAGCAATTCAACTCAGGTAGTCAGAAGGACCATTTCCGAAAAGGTCAAGCTGAGGTGATTGCCTACTACCCTCTGCAAGGAGAGGAAGTCATTGCGTCTGTTAGAGAAAAAATCAACCAGGATATCAAAGAAAAGCTGGAAGATAAAGAGGATTTGGTTTTTTATTATAGTGAGCAGTTGGACCCAGTCTTAAAGGGAGTTGTTGCTCGTAGTATCAGTAAGCAAGTCTACGATTTGTCTGCATCAAAGGTTGAAGAAAAAGAAAAGACTTCTTTAGGGAAAATTTTCTTGACTGAAGATGGGAAAGATTTTGACCTCAGCAAACTCTTCAAAGATGCAAGTAAGGCTAAGGAACTCTTACTGAGTCAAATCAAATCAACTCTAGAAGATAAGAAACTTGACCAGGCAAAAATTGATCAAGTTATAAAGAGCTTCACAGACCAAGAATTGACATCTTGGAGCTTTGATTATAAGGATAGTCAAATCATCCTTTATCCTGCTAATCCAGGGGAGACTTTGGAGGAAATTGCCTTACCAATATCCAGTTTCTTTGATGTATTGGAGTCCTCTTATCTATTAGAAAAGGATACTGAACTTTACCAAGCATACTTTGCTAAGAAAAATAAAAAAGTTGTAGCCTTGACCTTTGACGATGGTCCAAATCCTACTACAACCACGCAAGCTTTGGATACTTTAGCTAAATATGGTGTAAAAGCAACCTTCTTTGTACTTGGTAAAAACATTGCAGGTAATGAAAATCTTCTAAAACGAATGAAATCAGAAGGTCATGTTGTAGGAAACCACAGCTGGAGTCATCCCGTTCTTTCACAACTTTCGCTCGAAGATGCTAAAAAGCAAATCACTGATACAGAAGATTTGTTAACTCAAGTTTTAGGATCAAGCTCTAAACTGATGCGTCCACCTTATGGTGCCATCACTGATGATATTCGAAACGGCCTTGATTTAAGCTTCATCATGTGGGACGTGGATAGTTTGGACTGGAAGAGTAAAAATGAGACAGCCATTTTGGCAGAGATACAGCGTCAGGTTCGCAATGGTTCCATCATCCTCATGCATGATATTCATGGTCCTTCAGTTAATTCTCTACCAAGTGTTATTGAGTATTTAAAGGGTGAAGGGTATACATTTGTGACCGTTCCTGAATTACTCAATTCTCGCTTAAAAGCTCACGAGATCTATTACGATCGTGATCAATAATTTTTAAAATCTAAAGGAGCAAGTGTTCTGATAATCAGGATTTTGTTTCTTTAGATTTTCTTCACATAGAAAGGAAAAACGATGAAATCTTATACTCTTAATAATGGAATTTCAATTCCTGTACTAGGATTTGGAACATGGAAAGCTGAAAATGGAGAGGTAGCCTACCAAGCCGTTTTAGAAGCCTTAAAGGCTGGTTATCGCCATATCGATACTGCAGCTATCTATAAAAATGAGGAAAGTGTTGGTCGTGCTATTCGAGATAGCGGTATTCCAAGACAAGAAATCTTTGTAACGACCAAACTCTGGAATACCAATCACAGCTATGATGAAGCTCGCCAAGCATTTGAAGAATCAATGGAAAAACTGGGATTGGATTATCTAGATTTGTACCTTATCCATTGGCCAAATCCAAAACCACTAAGAGAAAATGACGAATGGAAAACTCGCAATGCTGAAGTCTGGAGAGCGATGGAGGATCTTTACCAAGAAGGCAAAATCTGTGCTATCGGCGTTAGTAATTTCCTTCCTCATCATTTGGATGCCTTGCTTGAAACAGCAAGAATCATTCCAGCGGTCAATCAGGTGCGCTTGGCACCAGGAGTTTATCAAGAGGAAGTGGTTGACTACTGTAGAGAGAAAGGAATTCTCTTAGAGGCTTGGGGGCCATTTGGACAAGGAGAGTTGTTTGAACAGAAAGAAGTCCAAGAAATTGCTGCGAAGCATGGTAAATCAGTGGCTCAAATTGCCTTGGCTTGGAGTTTGGCAGAAGATTTTTTACCCCTACCTAAGTCAGTGACAGCCTCTCGTATCCAGAGCAATCTTGACTGTTTTGGAATTGAACTCAGCAAAGACGAGCGAGAAGTCTTAAAGACAATTTTAGTGACTTCGGGCGCACCTCGTGTGGATGAGATGGATTTTTAGTTTGTGAAATCTATTTATACTGAAATAACAAAGACTAGGAATTTTAAATTCTAGTCTTTTTGTGTATAAAAAATCTAAATTTTATGTATAATGAAATAATTTTATGGATTGAAATATAGGAACGAATTTAAAAAACTTTGGTTTGATAGAGCAAATAACACGAATGATAAAATTAAATAAGCAAAATATATACGTAAATATTACATTTTTGTGACAATTCAGATTTTTATGAAAATTTATGATTATTTGCGTTATAATAGGTATACTTTAAAGAAAAAGGAGATTATTTATGAATAGACGACAACGTTTTTCATTACGGAAATACAAATTTGGTCTTGCTTCAGTTTTATTGGGAACTGCATTGGTTTTTGGAGCAAGTCAAGTCAGTGCCAATGAGCAGAGTACAGGTGAAAATCAAGCCCAAACTCAGGAAATTAAGACAGAGCTAAAAGACGATAAACACTCAAACTCTTCAACTGACCAAACCAATACTAATGGGATAGCACCAGTAGTTGGAGAGAAACAAGAAGTTGAAACTTCTAAAGAGGATGCTAGTAAACAAGATGCTAAGGTAGAAGCTCCAGTTGATAAAACTGCTGAAGCCCAGGAATCAGGAAAAGATAGCGCAGTTGCAAAAGAAGAAAATCAAGGTATCGTTCAGAAAGAAACAACAGTAGATACCAGTCCAGCGCCTGCTACTGAGAAGGCTTCTGACTTGGAGGAAAAAGAGGCTCAAGTAACGACAGCTCCGAAAACTACTGGCGAGACAGCAACTACTGAAAAGGAAAAACAAAATGCTGAATCTGCAAAACCCAATAGTCTTTCAAGCAATGATATCATCACGGTACCAAAAACTTGGAAGGCTGGTTACAAGGGGACAGGGACCGTTGTTGCCATAATTGACTCTGGGCTTTATTTGAATCATGAGGTTCTTCGAATTTCGGATCCGTCAAAAGCAAAATTTAAAAACAAGGAAGCCATCGAAGCAGCTAAAAAGGCTGCTGGAATCGACTACGGTAAATGGTATAGTGATAAGGTTGTCTATGCCTATGACTACTTTGACGGAACAGATAAGATCAAAGAAGCAGAAAGAACTTCTCATGGGATGCACGTAACAGGGATTGCAGCTGGAAACCCTGATAAAAAGGCACCAAATGGTGAAAAGGTCTATGGTGTTGCGCCAGAAGCCCAAGTCATGTTTATGCGTGTCTTTTCAGACCGCCAAAAAACGACCAGTTCGGCCCTTTATGTAAAGGCGATTGATGATGCAGTTGCCTTGGGAGCAGATGCCATTAATATGAGTTTGGGATCTAGCACTGGTTCTATGGTCGATGCTGGTTCTGATATTGTGGATGCCATCAAACGGGCTCGTGCCAAGGGAGTTTCTGTTCTTATCTCAGCAGGAAATAGCAATACATTCGGAAATGGTTATTCAAAACCATTAGCTGAAAACCCAGACTATGGCTTGGTTGGAAATCCATCCACTGTTGAGGATTCGATTTCAGTTGCTTCTGTCAACAATAAAACATTGACGACAGCGGTTTTTGAAGTCAAAGGTCTAGAGGGAAATGCCGGTCTTCATAACGGAAAATTTGATTATAATCAACCTGAAGCAGATAAGGACTTTGAAAAAGGAAAAGAGTATGAATACGTCGAAGCAGGGTTAGGTCGTGAAGAAGACTTTGCGAAGTTGGATTTAACTGGGAAACTTGCCCTCATTCAGCGTGGAGCCATGAACTTTTCAGAGAAAATCAAAAATGCACGAAAACACGGTGCAGTTGGTGCTTTAATCTACAATAATGTAGAAGGTGCAAACATCAATATGTCTATTGATGATGAAGCAAAGAAAATTCCTTCTGTATTTATTTCTAAACAGTATGGTGAAGCCTTAAAATCAGGAAACTACAAGATTGTTTTTAATGGTAAGATGGATAATCGTCCTTCTGATGTAGCCAATCAGCTATCTGACTTTTCAAGTTGGGGAGTGACTACCGATGGACAATTAAAACCAGACGTGACAGCTCCTGGCGGTAATATCTACTCATCCTTTAATGACAATACCTATGGTAGTATCAGCGGAACCAGTATGGCGGCTCCTCACGTTACGGGTGTTGCAGTTTTGGTTAAGGAATACCTTCAAAAACACCATCCAGAATTGACTCCTGAGCAAGTATCAGAGACTGTCAAGGCCTTGATCATGTCAACTGCAAAACCACATGTTAATAAGGACACAGGCACTTATACCTCTCCTCGTCAGCAAGGTTCTGGTATTGTTGACACAGCTGCTGCAGTGTCAACAGACCTCTATGTAACGGGTGAAAATGGTTATCCAAGTGTGACTTTAGGAAATGTTGGAGATCAATTTACTTTCAAGGTCACTGTACACAATATTTCAGATACTGACCGTACTCTCAAGATGGTAGTGAATGCCAATACAGACGAAGTCCAAGATGGGAAATTCACCCTTCGACCTCGAAAACTAACGGAGACAGTATGGCCTGAAGTGACGGTCAAAGCCCACAGCAGTCAAACAGTCACTGTTAAAGTGGATGCTCGAAAATTTGCTACTGAACTCAGCAAACAAATGCCAAATGGCTATTTCCTTGAAGGGTTTGTTCGCTTTGTAGATCCGGCAGATGATGGGGATATTGTGAGTCTTGCATTTATGGGCTTCCGAGGTGAATTCCAAAATCTCCCTGCTGTCGAAAAACCAATTTACAATCTTGTCCGAGAAGGGAAAAATGGATTTTACACGGAAGTAGACAAAGAAAATCCCGCCGTTAACTACTCTAATGATGCTACCTATCTAGCTACCTTGCAAAATGACCTTCTAGTGTCTAAAGGTCAACGCCAAGGACGCCGAATTACTGTTCTTGGGATTGAACAAAATGCTGAAGGTAAGCATGTTCTTCAGTTGGACGAAAAAGGGAATGTCCGTATTGCCATTTCTCCAAATGATGATGGAAACAAAGACCTAGTTGAATACAAAACGGTTGCTTTGAGAAATCTTGTAA
Source organism: uncultured Streptococcus sp. (assembly GCA_963535345.1). GTDB lineage: Bacteria > Bacillota > Bacilli > Lactobacillales > Streptococcaceae > Streptococcus. The sequence continues at coordinate 3,569 of CAUSWL010000032.1, read as the reverse complement.
ATCTTCGGGCTACAGTTTATGCGGCTACGGATACCAAGCATGAACATCCTATTTGGGAGGGCGATGCAAAGGATCTTCGTAAAAATTATTTTGATGGTGACAGTAGAAATCTGAAGAGTTATATTCTAGATAATACTGCTTGGAGAGGTCAGGATTTTGATGGCAATACTGTTGCGGATGGTTTATATGACTATGTTATCAGTTACACACCAGATGTTCCAGGAGCAAAAGAACAATACACGACCTTTAAAATTCAGATTGATACTCAAAAACCTGTCATCACAAGTGGTTATATTCGCTTTAAAGACGGAAATCAAGAATTCGTAGCTCGCAAACCAAAAGATGTGGGTCAAGGCGGTATCCTTTCAGAAAAAGTTTTCTACCTCACACCGTTTGACCAGAAAGGGACCATGGTTCTAACTGGGAAAGACCAGTCTGGAACTCGTGCGCTTGAGAACACCCATCTGATTAAGGCCAATGCTGACGGTAGTTATACACTTCCTAAGGATGTTGATAAGGCTAATATTTACTATCTTGTTGAGGACTATGCAGGAAATGTAGACTATATCTCGCTTGCTGAACTTGTCCGCGATCAAAATAGTGGTCGAGTTAAAATTGACTTGAAGGATGCAAAAACAAACCAAGATATTGATACCCTCTACGTTTATCGAATCAAAAATAGCAAGGGGCAATATGTTGATGTTGACAAGACAAAAGCGATTCATTTCTTACAATTTGGTCATTATACAGCAGAAATTTTCAGTTATGACCGAACAGAATTGAAATTTATCAGTGCCTTGTCCCAAGAGTTTGACTTGACGGAAGAAAATAGTTTCCAAACCATTACCTTCCTAGCAAATCTCCTAGAATATGCACCAGTGTCTGTTTCCTTCAATCAAGCCGTTCCAAAGACGACTACAGTGGTTCTGAAAGGTGAAGATGGGACAAGTATCACTCTTCCTGCTGAAAAATACGGTCAATACGCCTTTGGTAAGAAAGTTGCTACAGGTCGTTATACTGTACAAGTCACCTTGCCAACTGGATATGAACTCCTTGAAGATCTCGTTTCCTTGCTCGTTCAGCCAGGTCGAAATAATGCTTTGCGTCTATCTGTTGTGTCTAAGTTGGCTTTGATTGCTGCGGTAAATCAACAAAAAGAACTGGTAGAAACGTCTCGCTACTTTAATAGTAGTGCAGATAAGAGAAAAGCTTATGACCAAGCTTTCCAAGTGGCGCAGTCAGCCTTGTCAAGCAAGTTGAAGCAAGAATTGATTGATGGAGTTCTCGCTAGTCTTGAAGCTGCTGGTAAGGCTTTGGATGGAAAAGATTCGAATGTTGCAGCTTTGAAAGAAGCCATGAAAGCTTACTATGCAACGACTAAAACTGGAAGATATGCTAATGCCAAGGAAAAAGTACGTCGAGCTTATGATCGTGCCTTCCAAGAAATTGCCTTACTAGCTGTAGATCCTAAAGTCAAACAGGATCAAATTGACCAATCTCTCATTGCCCTAGCAACAGCTAAAAGTAAACTGAATGGCAAAGCTACTGACTTCTCTAGTCTGAAGAAACTGGTCAAAGATGAACGCCTTTTCCAAGAAAAAAACGCGAGATTTATCTATGCTGACAAGAAAGAAAAAGCAGCTTATCTTTTAACTTTTAAAGAGGCACAGGAACTCCTTAAAGATCCAGGAGCGAGCCAAGAAGATGTCAAAGATGCCATTACAGCATTGAAACAAGCCAAGAGAAATCTACATGGCAAAAAACCAAAAGCGAAAAGACATCCTTAAACAGGATTTTCTGAAGCTTTACTAATAAATGAGTCTGGAACTTTGTTTTCAGACTCATTTTTGGTTTACACTAGCTAGAAAATCTGCTATAATACTAGCTAGGAAAGAAAGTCTTATGGCGTTCTTCAGCGAGCTTGGGGTAGTGGGAGCCAAGTAGAACAAGGTAAGAAACTGGCGCTTTCTGTCGTATTTTTAAAAACAATGAAGTAATAAATTAGGGTGGAACCGCGTTTTTGACGCCCCTAGTCGCAAGGCTTGGGTGTTGAAATTCGGTTCTTTTTGAATTTCCTCTAATGCCTAAGTAGAAAGGAGCATAATGCTTAAAGGATCTTGTTTATGCAAAGCAGTGACCTACACTTTAGATGAGGAATTGTCGGAATTAGTTTTTTGCCACTGCTCATTCTGTCGGAAAGCAACTGCGTCTGCCTATACAGTGAATGCCAAAGTTAGCAGTAAAAACCTAGTATTGCATGGAAAAGAACAGTTGGTTACCTATAGTTCATCTCCAGGAAAACAACGCTATTACTGTCAGAACTGTCATAGTCAAATTTTCACTGCTCAAGAAAATATACCGGAAGTCTGTGCTTTGAAATTAGGTACAATAGACGAATGCGATCAGAATTTACAAACTGTTCCCAAACGTCATATTTTTCAGGACCCAGCTTTTTCTTGGTTGCTTGATGAATAAAGCTAAAAAGATAATATAAATTAAAGGAGTAAACAATGTCTAAAAAATTGACTTTCCACTGCGTCAGTGACAGAGACCTCCTTACAGTCGGACTGCCCCATGCTCAGCACTAGAGTGCCTGAGCTAGACGCAGTACTAACTCGTCTTGCCTCGTATAATCAACAAGGCAGACTCGTGTCGCAAAAAATCATTTTTTATTAAGGAGTATTCAATGTCTAAGAAATTAACATTTCAAGAAATTATTTTGACTTTGCAACAATTTTGGAATGACCAAGGTTGTATGCTTATGCAGGCTTATGATAATGAAAAAGGTGCGGGGACAATGAGTCCTTACACTTTCCTTCGTGCTATCGGACCTGAGCCATGGAATGCAGCGTATGTAGAGCCATCACGTCGTCCTGCTGACGGTCGTTACGGGGAAAACCCTAACCGTTTATACCAACACCACCAATTCCAAGTGGTCATGAAGCCATCTCCATCAAACATCCAAGAACTTTACCTTGAGTCTTTGGAAAAATTGGGAATCAATCCTTTGGAACACGATATTCGTTTCGTTGAGGACAACTGGGAAAACCCATCAACTGGTTCAGCTGGTCTTGGTTGGGAAGTTTGGCTTGATGGGATGGAAATCACTCAGTTCACTTATTTCCAACAAGTCGGTGGATTGGCAACTGGCCCTGTGACTGCGGAAGTTACCTATGGTTTGGAGCGTTTGGCTTCTTACATTCAAGAAGTAGACTCTGTCTATGATATCGAGTGGGCTGATGGTGTAAAATACGGAGAAATCTTTATCCAGCCTGAGTACGAGCACTCAAAATATTCGTTTGAAATTTCGGACCAAGAAATGTTGCTTGAAAATTTTGATAAGTTTGAAAAAGAAGCAGGACGCGCTTTGGAAGAAGGCTTGGTTCACCCTGCCTATGACTATGTTCTCAAATGTTCACACACCTTTAACCTACTTGATGCGCGTGGTGCCGTATCTGTAACAGAACGTGCAGGCTATATTGCCCGTATCCGTAACTTAGCCCGTGTCGTAGCTAAAACCTTTGTCGCAGAACGCAAACGCCTAGGTTACCCACTTTTGGATGAAGCAA
>CAUSWL010000031.1:0-14724 GCA_963535345.1 uncultured Streptococcus sp. | reverse complement strand
AAAACCTCTATCATCCAACTGAGGAAGAATTGAAAGAACAGTTTATCCGTGGTCAGTACCGCTCTGGTAAAATCGATGGTATGAAATACATTTCCTATCGAAGCGAGCCAAATGTCGATCCTGAATCTACAACAGAAACCTTTGCATCTGGCGCCTTCTTTGTAGATAGCGATCGTTTCCGTGGTGTTCCCTTTTTCTTCCGTACAGGGAAACGCCTGACCGAAAAAGGAACTCACGTCAATATCGTCTTTAAGCAAATGGACTCAATCTTCGGCGAGCCTTTGGCGCCAAATATCTTGACCATCTATATCCAACCAACTGAAGGATTCTCTCTTAGCCTCAATGGTAAGCAAGTCGGTGAAGAATTTAACCTGGCACCAAGCTCTCTGGATTACCGTACAGATGCTACGGCTACTGGAGCCTCACCAGATCCTTACGAGAAATTAATCTACGATGTCTTGAACAACAACTCAACCAATTTTAGCCACTGGGATGAGGTAAGTGCTTCTTGGAAATTGATTGACCGTATTGAAGAACTCTGGGCTGAAAATGGAGCTCCACTTCATGACTATAAAGCTGGAAGCATGGGGCCACAAGCTAGCTTTGACTTACTTGAAAAGTATGGGGCCAAATGGACCTGGCAACCAGATATCGCCTATCGTGAAGGTGGCCGTTTAGAATAGCAAAAATATCCTGCAAGATTTACTTGCAGGATATTTATTTTGTATTAAATCAAACCCTCTAAAAGACCCTTCATAAAGTTTTCTGAGTTAAATTCCCCAATATCATCGATTTTTTCACCGAAACCAATTAATTTCACTGGGATATTGAGTTCTTCACGAATTGCCAGAACGACACCACCACGGGCAGTTCCGTCAATTTTTGTCAAAACAATTCCAGTCAATGGTGTTATCTTCGAAAATTCCTTAGCTTGTACCAAGGCGTTCTGTCCAGTTGACGCATCGAGTGCCAGGAAAGTTTCATGAGGTGCTTCAGGAACGACACGTTTGATAATGCGACCAATCTTTTCCAACTCGGCCATAAGGTTGTCCTTGTTTTGCAGGCGGCCTGCTGTATCAATCATGAGAATATCAATCCCTTCAGCTACAGCGCGTTCCATCCCATCAAAGACCACACTTGCTGGATCAGCCTTTTCAGGGCCCGTCACGACCGGAACATCCACACGTCGACCCCATTCAGCTAGCTGGGCCACAGCACCCGCACGGAAGGTATCTGCCGCAACCAACATGACTTTCTTGCCAGCTTGTTTGTAGCGATGAGCCAATTTCCCTATAGAAGTTGTTTTCCCAACACCATTAACACCAACAAAGAGCATGACTGTTAAACCATCTTGGAAATGGATTTGTTCATCGTAGTTGCCATCCTTCTCATAAAGTTCAACCAATTTCTCGATAATAACACGACGAAGTGCGTCAGGCTTCTTAGCGTTTTCGAGTTTAGCTTCATAGCGTAGTTCTTCTGTTAAGTTTGAAGCGACTTGCACACCGACATCGCTCATGATGAGCAGTTCTTCCAATTCCTCGAAGAATTCTTCATCGACAGAACGGAAGTTGGCAAAGAAGGCATTCAAGCGTGCTCCGAATCCCGTACGCGTTTTCTTGAGACTGCGGTCATATTTTTCCTGTACGGTTTCTTCAACCTGAGGAAGTTCTTCTTCTACTACTTCAGTAGCTAATCCTTCTTCGAACTCTACAGTTTCTTGGTTCTCTTCTTCTAGAGCTTCTTCCGTCTCTTGGATTTGCTCCAATTCATCAGCTTCTAGCTCAGATTCCTCTTGGTCTGTTTTCTCGACTGCTTCTGGTTCAATAACTTCTTCTGTTGAGATCTGAGGAATTTCTTCTTGAGCTGGTGTTTCTTCCACTTTTTCTCTTGTTGTCTCTTCCTGAGAAGTTTCTTCGACTGCCGTTTGGTTTTCTTCAACCTCTTCTGACAAATCAAGATTTTCCAGAGCTTCTTTAACAATATCTTCGATTTTCGGCTCTTCTTTTTTTCCGAATAAACGGTCAAATAATCCCATATTCTAATTCTCCTTTAGCACGTATTCTTCAATAGCCCAAGCAACGGCTTCCTCGTCGTTGGTCATGGGCGTAATGACATTGGCAACTGCCTTAACCGCTGGAACTGCATTTTGCATGGCAACTCCCAGACCTGCCCATTCAATCATGGAAAGGTCATTGGCCTCGTCACCACAGGCCATAACTTGGCTTTGGTCGATTCCAAGATGGCTGATTAGTTTTGCCAAGCCTGTTGCTTTATGAACATTCTTTGGTGACCACTCTAGCAACATTTCACGTGATTTAAAGATTTCATATTGGTCGTATAATTCTGGTGAAATCTTCTGAATAGCTGCATCCAAAGGTTGCTGATGAAATGCAGTCACACATTTATTGTAGGTCATCTGACTAGACAAGTCTTCAAAAGCAGTTGGAATAAACGTTAGAGTTGGGTTTAACTGGGCATATAAACTTTCTTGGTCAGACTGAAGCTGATAAACTGTTCCTTCTGAAATGGCGTATAAGGGGATTCCTAGTTTTTCAGTTTCCTCGTAAATTCGAGTCACATCATCAATCGAAAAGACTATCTTATCAAGAATCTCACCCGTATTTTTCTGTACTAGACCACCATTAAAGGTGATGGTGTACTCATCCTCCTGACCATCAGTCCCTAGCTCATGGAGAAAGAAATCCATAGCCTTCAGAGGACGTCCCGTTGTCAGAACGACCTTGATGTCACGGTCACGCGCAGCTTTGAGGACCGCCTTGGTACGATCTGTCAGCTTTTTATCCGTTGTCAGCAAAGTACCGTCCAAATCCAGTGCAATCAATTTAATATCTGCCATTACAAACCCTCCATATAAGCCATCACTGATTGGTCCTTATGGTGGCCAATCACTGCTTCTGCTAATTCTAAAATTTCTGGTCGCGCATTTTCAGGAGCGATGGGGTGCCCCACTACCTGCATCATGTGAAGGTCATTGAGATTATCGCCAAAAGCCATAACCTGATCCATGGTCAGACCAAGTTTTTTTGCCAGCTCAACAATAGCTACACCCTTATCAACATAGTCCAAGACAATATCAATGGATTCAAAACCAGTTGTCATGGCTTTCACACCAGGAACATTTTCATTTACCCAGGCCTCACCAGCTTCTATCGTATCTTCTGTGAAGTTAGTGGTGAATTTAAAAATCTCATCCGTGATCTCTTCCAAACGTGCTATTTTTTGAATATTTTCATTGTAGTGACTACTTAACTTAAGATAAGTTTCATCCACTGTGTCCAAAACATAACAAGCTTTTTTCCCAGTCAGTAGCATTTTTCTTTCATCAAAATAGGGCGATTTCTTTAAAGCTTCAAAAGTGTTCAAGTAAAAGTCGCGAGGCATAGTAGCCTCATACATATCCTCACCATGAAACTCAACATAGCTCCCATTTTCAGCTATAAAAATCACTTCATCACGCACATCAGCAAACAACTTTTTCAGGGACAGGATACCACGACCTGAAGCCACTGCAAAATAAATCCCCTTTTCCTTGTAGGAAACAAGTACGTTTTTGAGGCGTTCCATATCAAACCGACCCTCTCCATCTAGAAAGGTTCCATCCATATCGGTTGCTACAAGTTTAATCATAAAATCCTTCATTCTCCAATTGATAAATCTACCTTCTATTATACCATAGATAAGCTAAAAAAGGACTTGTACAGTAGGATTGGCAACTGTATTGCCGTGCTTTTTCGGTAAAGTCGAAAAGGGCTTAAAAATTAGAATCGTAGAACTTTTTTCAGATAGTTTAAAAAGTTTGTATTCCCCTACCCTTTTCTCTATAATGGAGAGAAAGGAGATGACTATGACAGAAATAAAACATGAAATTGATGCTAACTTTGCAGGCCGACTCAATATCCTACGCGCAGGTGTTCTAGGAGCCAATGATGGAATTATTTCCATTGCTGGAGTCGTTATCGGTGTTGCCAGTGCGACAAGCAATATCTGGATTATCTTTTTATCAGGATTGGCCGCTATCCTTGCTGGTGCTTTTTCTATGGCAGGCGGCGAATATGTCTCTGTATCCACTCAGAAAGACACGGAAGAAGCCGCTGTTGCTAGAGAGCAATTACTCTTGGATAAAGACATCGAATCTGCAAAACAATCCCTCTATGCTGCTTACTTACAAAATGGTGAGTGTGAAACGTCAGCCCAACTCTTGACCAACAAGGCCTTTTTAAAGAATCCACTCAAAGCCTTGGTTGAGGAAAAATACGGTATCGAGTACGAAGAATTTACCAATCCTTGGCATGCTGCAATCTCTAGCTTTATCGCCTTTGTACTGGGGAGTCTTCCTCCTATGCTTTCGATCACTGTCTTTCCAAGTGATTATCGCATTCCTGCTACTGTTTTTATCGTTGCCCTTTCCCTTCTCGTCACTGGCTATACCAGTGCTAAACTAGGCAAGGCACCTACGAAAACTGCTATGATCCGTAACCTCTGTATCGGACTTCTCACCATGGGAGTGACTTACCTGTTTGGACAACTCTTCAGCATTTAAGATAAAGAAATACCTCGATGAATATCGAGGTATCTTTTTTTTACATTTGCACAATCTTGCGATAGCTTCTTGAGGTAATCATAAAGATTAAGACATAGACGATGAGGAAGATAGCACAGATGGATAAAGTGACAGTCAACATCATGGTCGCATCTAGCACCCCAATTACTTTTAGGATGAGGCTAAGCATATGATAGGCAAAGGCAAGGTGTAGGAAGGCAAAGAGCAATGGGAGGAAGAAAACAGTTAGGACCTGTTTATTGATGGTTTGCTTGATTTGCTTTTGATCGAGACCGACTTTTTGCAAAATGATAAAGCGTTCACGATCTTCATAGCCTTCAGAGATTTGTTTGTAGTAGATGACAAGAACCGTTCCCACCATAAAGATGATAGAGAGGAAGATACCGATGAAGAAAACTCCACCAAAGAGAGCACTCATCTGCGCACTACTATCAGCCAGATTGCTTCCGTAAACATAGCTTCCTTCTTTGTTTAGTTCTCTATTAAAGTTGTTAACGAATTTTGAATAGTCATCTGCAATTTTAAGCTGCTCTTCCTCACTAGCCGTTACATTCATACCACCATAGTATTGATTAAAGATGGAAGAATTAGGATGCTGGTCAAGAAAGGCTTTCAAGTCAGGAACAACCAAATAGTTATAATCCGAAGTTAGAATATTGTACTGATTTGGGACATGTTCAAGAATAAAATCTTTTTTGATTTCTTCTTTGATTGTGTAGGTCTGGTCATTCAGAGTCAGTTCTTTTTGACCTTGAAGTTGCTTGTTTTGAGCAAACAATCCAACTTCCTTACCTGAAAGTGCAAGTTTCTGTCCTGTCATATTCTCATAGTCTTTTTGGTCAAAGACCATAAAAATAGTTTTCGGTTGAACACGATTTTGACCTTTCTCAAAAATTGTCAATTTCGTACCTTCTTGATTTGCCACACCAAAGTTACTGTATGTAAGGACTTCTTTCTTTGTGACAGTCAATCCTTTTTCACTAGCATACTGGCTCAAGAGTTTTTCGATATCTTCTTTTTCAACATTCTGTCCTGTAATCCCAAAATCATGTGGATTCATGACCTTCTTGAAGTTTTCTGATGCCTTAAAGATACTTGTTGCAGCAGACATAGTCACTAAGACCATGGTTGAGAGAATAGCAATCGTCGCCAGACCAACCGCATTTTTCTTCATACGGAAAATGAGATTGGATACGGAAATCATGTTGTTGGGTTGGTAATAATAACGCTTGTTTTTCTTTAAGATTTGTAAGAAAACTGTAATCCCTGCATTGAAGAGAAGATAAGTTCCCAAAATTACTAACAAAACTGCTACGAAGAAAATCAGAACAGCAGAAAGTGGGTTTTCGACTGTTACTGCTAGATAGTAACCCGCTCCCAAACTAATCAGACCTAGAATGGTTTGGACACCTAAGAAACGTCCTTTTTTCTCACCACTGGCTTTTTCACGAGAGAGCTGAAGGGCATTCATGCGTGCGATGCGAAAGGCATTGATAAAAATTAGACCTAGGAAGATAACCCCAAAGACGATGAGAACTAGGATAAAGACAATTGGTTGGAAAGTCGAAACGAGCTCCACTTTCATCTTCATCAGCTTCAGAAGAAGGGCAAAGATTAGCTTATCAAAGAGAGCTCCTAGACCGAGACCAGCTGTCAAAGTTAAGGAACCAAAAATAAGAAGCTCCTTAAAAACCATACTGATTAAATGGCGCTTTTCAAGACCCAGCATACCATATACACCCAGCTCCTTGGAGCGGTTCTTCATGACAAAACTATTGGCATAAAGGACAATAATTCCAGAAGCGATGGTAACAACCACCATTCCGAGAGCGAGGGTCATAGAGATAGTTTCTCCCCCTCGTATCTTGCCAATATTAGGATTAAGTGACAGTGAGTAAAAGAGATAGGTGATGGTCACTGCTAAGAGAACAGCAAGGGCAAAGGGATAGTAGAGTTTGCGGTTTTTAATCAAGTTGGATGCCGCTAACTTATTGGTTAATCGGAACATACTAATTCACCTCGCTTGCCATAACAGTCAAAGTATCAGAGATTTCTTGGAACATTTGACGCTCTGTCTTGTCTCCACGGTAGATTTGGTTGTAAAGAATGCCGTCCTTGATAAAGAGAACTCGCTTGGCCCTGCTGGCTGCTGCCGTTGAGTGGGTTACCATAAGAATAGTTTGACCGCGTTCATTGATTTCATCAAATACATCGAGTAAGGCTGCAGATGACTTGGAGTCAAGGGCTCCTGTTGGCTCATCCGCAAGGAGAATTTCAGGTTCTGTGATGATGGCGCGTGCTACTGCTACCCGCTGTTTTTGACCACCAGAAATCTCATAAGGGTACTTCTCTTGCAATTGATTGATGCCTAAATTTTCAGCTGTTACCACCAATTTCTTCATCATCTCCGTGATAGGTTTTCGAGATAGAACTAACGGAAGCAAGATATTGTCTTTGACCGATAGAGTATCTAGCAAGTTAAAGTCTTGGAAGACAAATCCCAACTTTTCCCGACGGAAACTCGAAGCCTGTGAATTTTTAATAGTGGCTGTGTCTGTTCCGTTTAGGTAAACCTGGCCTCGAGTTGGTTTATCCAGCATAGCTAGGATGTTGAGCAGGGTTGACTTTCCTGAACCAGACTCACCCATGATGGCAACGTAGTCACCCTTTTCTACGGTAAAGTGAATATCTTTGAGTGCTTCGACTTGGTTTCCTTGGAAACGTGTTTTGTAGATTTTTTGAACGTGTTTTACATCTAAAAGTGTCATGATTTTCTCCTTCTTAATATCCCATCATTTGAAACTGTGCTTGCATCATAGCGCATCCCAGTTGAACACGCTCGATATCTTTTTGACTTGGTTTTCTTGTTTTCTTTTGTAAAATTCTTTTCATGGTTTTGCTCCTTTATTCTTTATGAGTCTAGTTTATCGCAAAAAAAGACGGCTTGCCATAACCTAACCTTACAAAAGAGACTTTAATCTTACATTTTTGTAAGATTGAAGAATATCAAGCAATTTCGCTATCAATATTTTACCATAAAAGAAAGGCAAGAAGAAAACCCTTGCGGATGCAAGGGTTAGGATTCACTACTTTTTCTAATTTCTTCAAGAAACAAGGAAATCATCTATAAACTATTTCCAAATCCGACTCACCAAAACCGTCCATCATTGTCATAAATGGCCTCAGCATCCTTACGTTTGCGTGGTCCTGTTCCGTACATTTCTGCTTCAATCTCTTCCTTAGTTGGCAGAATAGAGGCGAGGATGATGTAGATAATCACACCAATCCCAAAATTTGATATGGTAAAAATGGCAAAGAGAAAGCGGACTAGAGTTACATCAAAATTCCACTTGTCTGATAAACCAGCTAAAACTCCCGATACCATACTATTTCGTTTCATTTTATAAAATTTTGTATTCATGATTTGTTCCTCTTTCGGTATTCTTACAAGTAGTATATCATGAAACGGGGGCACAAACATCAGTCCTTAGGCCGATTTAGGATGACGAGTTTACCACGGCAGACGCCACAGCGATAGCACTTGGTATCAATCTTCCTCTTTCGTTGATAGCGTTGCTGGCAGGATTGACACTGATAAACTAGGAAATTACTTTGGGCTCTCAAAGGGGGAACAAAGCGTAGTCCATCCACTTCTTTCAAAAGTTCCTTAAAATCTCGGTCCTTATGCCGATACCCCTTTTTCTGAAAATAAAGGTGATAGTGACAGAGTTCATGGCGCACGATTTTCCGAAAAACCTCCAAACCAAGTTCATTATAGACCTTGGGATTAAAATCCAAATGCCCATCTTTAGGGAAAAATCGCCCACCTGTCGTTCGCAGACGAGAATTCCATTGGGCTTGGTGTGTAAAAGGTCTACCAAAGTCTTCGAGGGAAACGGACTGAACGTACTCAGTCAGTTTCATCTGGAGCTAGGAGCGACAGATTAACTTTTTCACGTTCAGTATCGATTTTCTTAACCCAAACCGTTACCAAATCTCCAACAGACACCACTTGACTAGGATGTTTGATAAATTTGCGACTCATGTGGGAAATATGGATCAAACCATCCTCGTGAATCCCGATATCAACGAAGGCACCGAAGTCAACGACATTACGCACCACACCTTCTAGCTTCTGGCCGACTTTTAAGTCTTTGATATCCAGTACATCTTGACGGAGTACAGGTGCATCAAAAGAATCACGGAAATCTCGACCTGGTTTGAGAAGGTCGGCAATAATATCTTTAAGGGTTTCTGGGCCAAGATCTAGTTCTTGCGCCATCTCCTTAACTGAAAGGGACTTAAGCTTATTTTGTGCTTCTTCATTCAACTCCTTGATATCCAAGCGTTTGAAAAGCTCCTTAACCGCAGCATAGTTCTCTGGATGAACTCCTGTATTATCAAGGATATTGCTACTTTCAGGAATACGGAGGAAACCTGCAGCTTGCTCAAAGGCTTTGGCACCTAGACGAGGAACCTTCTTGATTTGAGAACGTGAAGTGATTTTTCCTTCTTCCTCACGGTATTTGACGATATTTTCAGAAATGGTTTTATTGAGTCCAGCTACGTGGGAAAGAAGAGCTGGGCTGGCTGTATTGACATTGACACCGACTTGGTTAACCACCGTATCTACGACAAAGTCCAGACTCTCAGACAGTTTCTTCTGACTGACATCGTGCTGGTATTGACCGACACCGATTGACTTGGGATCAATTTTGACCAATTCAGCAAGGGGATCTTGCAAACGTCGAGCGATCGAGATAGCAGAGCGTTTTTCAACGGTCAAGTCTGGAAACTCCTGACGAGCTAGTTCACTAGCAGAATAGACAGAAGCGCCACTTTCATTGACGATAACATAGCTGACTTCTGGAAAATCTTTCAGAACTTCCGCCACAAAGGCTTCACTTTCACGACTGGCCGTTCCATTTCCGATGGCAATAATTTCCACGCCATACTGACCGATCAAGTCGGCTAAGTCTCGCTTGGCTTCTTCGATTTGACGATCGGAGGCTGGTTTTACTGGATAAATGACTTGAGTCGTCAGCATTTTCCCTGTTGCATCAACGACAGCTAGCTTGGCACCTGTACGAAAGGCTGGGTCAAATCCTAGAACCACGCGCCCTTTCAGCGGAGCAACCAAGAGGAGATTGCGCAGATTGTCAGAAAAGAGTTGGATAGCCCCTTCTTCCGCTTTCTCAGTCAACTCTGTCCGAATGCGTCGCTCAATAGCAGGCAATACCTTTTTCTTAACTGACTGTTGGACAACTTCATCTATATAGGCATTTTTGACTTTAAAACGAGCACCAAAGAAAGATAAGATACGGTCCGTCGCATGTTCAAAGCCAACCTTCAAAATACCTAATTTTTCCCCACGGTTGAGAGCCAAGGTACGATAGCCCTGCATGTTGCCAACTGTCTCTGAAAAATCATAATAAATCTGAAAAACTTGTTTTTCATCGAGATTTTCACCCTTGACTTGCGAAGTGATTTTAGAGTGTCTCAACACTTCCTGATAGGTCATAGCACGTAGATTGACATCTTCGGATAAGGCTTCGACCAAGATATCAACCGCACCAGCCAAGGCTTCTTGACCAGTCGCAAATCCTTCACAGACAAACTTCTCAGCTTCTTTCTCCAAGTCAGCTACATCCTGCAAAATCAAGCGAGCAAGAGGAAAGAGTCCAGCTTCACGGGCAATGGTAGCCTTGGTCCGACGTTTTTCCTTATAAGGAAGATAGAGTTCTTCTACATCTGCTAATTTCTCAGCTGCAAGGATAGCTTCTTCCAATTCCTTTGTTAGCTTACCTTGTTCTTGAATCTTAGCTAAGACAGCTTCTTTACGATCGTTGAGATTTGTCAGACTTTTATCCAGATCAATAATGGCCTTAATCGCTACCTCATCCAGACTACCAGTCATGTCCTTGCGATAACGGGCGATAAAGGGAATTGTCGCTCCTTCAGCGGTCAAACTTAGAACGGTATCGATTTGCTTTAAGGTTACACCCAAATCTTGGGAGATTTTTTCATATTTTTTATCCATATACCTATTATACCATAAGGAACAGCCCTTGTTTCGCCCTACCCTTTTTTACCTCTTTGATTATCAAAATAATCCCTTTTCAAGAAAATAATAGTATAATAGAGGTAGAATGTAGAAAAGAGGTAGGCCCATGGCTGTTAAATTTACAAAAACGGATGACTTGGACAAGATGTTTGAAGAATTCGCAAAACTTCCTGACTTAACACAAGTCACTTTTCCAGATGACAAAGATAAAAAAGAAAAAGTTGAGAAGAAAAAATAGATGACGATTTTCCAATCTCTTCCTCCTAGTGTATTACAAGCGGGAGCTATTTTTCTCTCCATCATGATTGAAGCCCTTCCTTTTGTCTTGATTGGGAGTCTCATTTCGGGATTGATTGAGGTCTATATCACACCTGATAAAGTTTATGAGTTTCTCCCTCGCAATCGTTGGGGGAGGATCTTTTTTGGTACCTTCATTGGCTTTCTCTTTCCTTCTTGCGAATGTGGTATCGTTCCGATTATCAATCGTTTTCTGGAAAAGAAAGTGCCCAGCTACACAGCGGTTCCTTTTCTGGTGACTGCTCCCATCATCAATCCTATCGTTCTTTTCGCCACATATTCTGCCTTTGGAAATTCAATAAAACTTGCCTTCTTGCGAGCTCTGGGAGCTATTGTGATTGCTTTGATTCTGGGGATTTTCCTAGGATTTTTCTGGAAGGAACCCATTCAAAAAGAGAATCCTATCGCTTGCCATGAACATGACTTTTCACACTTGGGTCCCGCTAGAAAAGTGTTTCAGATCTTTATACAAGCTATTGATGAGTTTTTCGATATGGGGCGTTACTTGGTCTTTGGCTGTCTCTTTGCGGCTATCGTGCAGGTCTATGTCCCGACTCGGATCTTGACCTCTATCAGTGCAAGTCCAGTCCTTGCGATTCTCTTGCTCATGTTTCTAGCCTTTCTCCTCTCTCTTTGTAGCGAGGCGGACGCCTTTATCGGAGCTTCTCTCCTCTCGAGCTTCGGCCTAGCGCCAGTCCTTGCCTTTCTGATCATAGGCCCCATGCTTGATATCAAAAATCTCCTCATGATGAAACACTATCTCAAAGTGCGCTTCATCTGGCAATTTATGGGTATTGTGACAGTGCTTGTCTTGCTTTATTCTTACATGTTTGGAGTGTTGCTATGATGCGATTTTTCATTTTACTGGGTTATTTTGCCCTAACTCTGTATCTGCAGCTTTCTGGCAAGCTCAGTCACTACATTAACCTCCACTATTCCTATCTAGTCTATATTTCCATGCTCCTTTCTCTTCTATTGGCTCTGGTCCAATTCTATATCTGGATCAAGAAAATCAACTCTCGCAGCCATTTAGAAAGTCGTCGAGCTAGACGAATCAGCCTCCTTTTACTGTCACTACCTCTGTTGATTGGGGTTGCCTTTCCGACAGTAAGTTTGGACTCGAGAACCGTGTCTGCTAAGGGATACCATTTCCCACTTGCTGAGGGAATCGATACTGCTATTCAGGCAAGCGAAGGAACATCCAGTCAATACCTCAAACCCGATACCAGCACCTATTTTTCCAAATCTGCTTATGAAAAGGAAATGAGGTCTACAGCTGACAAATACCTCACCCAACCAACCATTCAAATCACTGATGAAAACTATATGGAGGTCATGGAAGTTCTCTATGACTACCCTCAAGAGTTTGAAGGAAAGAAAATCGAATTTACAGGCTTTGTCTATAACGATCCTAGCCATCCAGATAGCCAGTTCCTCTTTCGCTTTGGAATCATCCACTGTATCGCCGATTCTGGTGTATATGGACTCTTGACAAAGGGGAACTCACGCCAGTATCCTGACAATACTTGGATCACCGCTAGCGGAACCCTGACTCTCCACTACCATAAAGAGCTCAAACAAAAACTCCCAACACTAGAGGTTGAGAGTTTCACAAAAGTAGACAAACCAGAAAATCCTTATGTCTATCGCGTGTTTTAATAAAAAGTAGCCTGAACAGGCTACTTTTTTGTCCATTATATGAATTTCATTCTACCTACTCTTTCGAATTGATAGCAAACTCTCACTCTCCATCCTTCCAGTTCCGAGCAATCTCTTCGTCTTTCTGGAGTTGGTCTACCAATTCCTCTACGGAGTCAAATTTGACCATATCGCGAACACGGTCCAGCCAGTAGACCATGACTGTCTCACCGTAAATATCGTCTGAAAAGTCGAAAATATTGACTTCAAAACGTGGTTCTTCTCCATCGAAAGTAACATTTTTCCCAACACTTGCCATGCCACGATATCTCTGACGTTGCACTTCGATATCGACTACGTAAACACCGTCCGCTGGCATGTAAGTTCGGTCTCTTAGGACCAGATTGGCTGTTGGATAACCAATAGTCCGCCCACGAGCATTTCCATGAACGACCATTCCACGAGATGGGAGCGGAGTGCCGAGCAGATGCTTGACTTCCTTTACATCTCCATCAAGAATTGCCTGACGAATCCGTGTAGAACTAATCTTGCCCTTTTCATCCTCAACTGGAGGAACAATGATGATCTCTCCATCAAAATAGTCCTTCAGGTCATCCGCAGTTTTCTTATCTGAGCCAAAGGTATAGTCAAATCCTGCTACAATAATCGCTGGTTTTAAAGCTCGAACATAGGTATCAAAGAATTCTTGACCCGTTAGACTAGCAAATTTGCTACTAAAGTCAAGTAGGAAAAGAGCCTCTACTCCGTGCCACTTCATCTTGTGCTCTCGTTCCTCATGATTGACGATGTGAAGCATGAGTTCAGGTTGGTAAGGTTGTAAGGCAAGTTTTGGCGATTCTGTAAAGGTCATCACGACAACTGGCAGATAATCCTTCATCGAAGCCTTGCTGGCCACTTCAAAGAGTTTCTGATGTCCCTTGTGGATGCCATCAAAATAACCTAGTACAAGGACTGTTTTTCCCGGTACTGCAATGTCTTTTTCGTTCTTAATAGGTACTGTTGTAATCATGAAACTATTATATCATAGAGAAAGTCTTTTCGCTAAGAGGAAATCCCAAATATCGTTTTTTGCGCCTGAACTGACCGTAAGAGAAAATTTAGGGCTTTAGTTTTAAAAAATAGCACCTCCTAAGAGATGCTATCATTTGGTAACTAGTCTATTGTTTCTTCTAAATCTTTTAACTTAACCGAAACAATCTTAGAAACACCTGATTCTTGCATGGTCACTCCATAGATAGAATCCGCTGCCGCCATCGTCCCCTTACGGTGGGTTACGACGATGAACTGACTATCCTTGTCAAAGCGGTTAAGGTAATCCCCAAAACGTTTGACATTGGCTTCGTCTAGCGCAGCCTCTACCTCGTCCAAGATAACAAAAGGAATGGTCTTAACACGGATAATGGAGAAGAGCAGAGCCAGAGCAGATAGGGCTTTTTCACCACCACTCATGAGGTTGAGAGACTGGATTTTCTTACCTGGTGGTTGAACAGAAATCTCCACACCAGCTGTTAAAAGGTCACCCTCAGTTAATATCAAGTCTGCCTGACCTCCACCAAACATCTGTCTAAAGGTCACTTTAAAGGACTCACGAATCGCCTCAAAGGTTGATTTAAAGCGTTCCTTAACCTCATCATTCATCTCTGTGATGGTCTCAAGGAGCAGGTTTTTCGCAGACAAAATATCATCACGCTGGCTATTGAGGAAATCCAAACGATTGTGGACTTCTTCGTACTGTTCAATAGCATCCAAATTGACTGGACCGAGTGAGCGAATAGCTTTCTCAAGATCTTTAACCTCTTGCTCTGCCAGATTGAGATCTTCCAACTCATGTGCTTTTTCTAGAGCCTCAGTGTAGCTGATCTGGTACTGGTCAGTTAATTGAGCTTGTAGATAGCGCAAGCGTTCACTGACCTTTTCCTTTTTGGCTTCAGCACGTGTTTGTTTACGAATCCACTCTTCATTCTGCTGACGAGCCTGATCCAAATGGCTGGCAATATCATCCAGCTGACCCTCGATATCATCCAATTCAAACTGCTTGCGAATCAGACCTTGTTGAAGATTGGCTTTCTGAGTTTTGGCCTCTTCCACCTGCTGACTTAGCAAATCCGTATCCACTTTC
>CAUSWL010000030.1:0-14909 GCA_963535345.1 uncultured Streptococcus sp. | reverse complement strand
CTTGTTTTCTTATCTATTCTTTTTTAAATGGATTTAGAATGCAGAATATTCGATTAATTAACCATAGCTTTATTTTCCAAGACCTTCTTTCAGAACTTTACTCAAACGGAAGAGAAACGACTCTATCAAGTCTTATATTTTTAATCTTTAACATTTCGATTGTACCTGTTGTTGAGGAGACAATCTATAGGGGTTATTTTATGAATACCTTCTTTCCGAAGTCGGAATTTTATTTGGATGTGTTCTTGTCTTCTTTCATCTTTGGGCTCAGTCACTTGGTTCTATCTCATCGTGACCCCATCAGTCTCATCATTTATAGTATTCTTGGTCTTCTATTTGCAGTTGCTTATCGAGTTACGGGTAGTCTTCGATTTACCATTGTTTGTCATAGTTTCTATAATGCGATTCCCTATGCTCCGTCGATCTTATTTTATATCTATTATTTGATTTTTAGATAGTGGTAGGCAAAGAAAAAAGTGTTTGATAATTGTCAAACACTTTTTCTATTTACTGTTCTTCTGTTACAAACTGGCTGAGCAGTCCGTTGATAAAACGGGCAGATTTTTGATCTGAGAAGTCCTTTGCAAGCTCGATAGCTTCATTAACCGCAACCAGCTGTGGGGTGTCAAATGAA
Source organism: uncultured Streptococcus sp. (assembly GCA_963535345.1). GTDB lineage: Bacteria > Bacillota > Bacilli > Lactobacillales > Streptococcaceae > Streptococcus. The sequence continues at coordinate 14,275 of CAUSWL010000030.1, read as the reverse complement.
GTGATTTCAAAGACTCCCAAGCGAAGGAGGTTTCTCTCCACGAGAGTTAAACGCTCGATGGTCCAACCTGCTTTTAAATGCTGAGTGATTTGATTGTCTAGTTCTTCCTTTTTAGCTTGAACACCAGAAACTAGCTCTGTCAAAAAGGCTGGAAGTTGCACATCCGTATCTTCACGATCATGAGTATAGGCGAAACGACAAGCAGTTTCGACGTCCGTACCGAATTCAAGGCTCATAAGAGCTTGAAAAGCGCATTTACGGAGTTGGCGTCTAGATTCTAATAGTGGACTAGTCATTGAGGAAGTCCTCGTCAAATAGATCTTTCAATTCTGGTTTTGGTGTTTTATCTGGAACGATACCTGCAACGTGGATATTGATAGCAGCGAGTTCAACATCAGCCATATTGCGGACTGCATCTTTAACAGCTTTCTGGATCGCAACCGCTACCTTAGGAACTTTTACTCCGTACTCAAGGTAGAGATAGATATCTGCTGTGAGTTCTTCGTCCACGTTTTTTAGATAAACACCACGGCCGAGAGAAAGCTTTGAAAGGGTGTCAGATACTGATTTGTTTGAAAAAGAGTGAACACCCTTTACTTTTGCAGTAGCAATAGCAATGATTTTTTCAAGTACACGTGGGGCGATAACGATTTCGCCAAGTTGTTCTTCAATTCCCATAGAATGACCTCTTTCTAGAGATTAGGCACGAGAAACGTAAGTTCCTTCTGCAGTGTTGATGATCAATTTTTGTCCAGCTTCGATGAAGTCAGGAACGTTGACAACAAGTCCAGTTTCCATAGTTGCTGGTTTACCAGAACCTGTAACAGTAGCACCTTTGATAGATGGTTGTGTTTCAGCAACTGTCAATTCAACAGTAGTTGGTACAGTTACACCGATTACTTCAGTTCCGTAGAATTGGATTTTCACATCAGAGTTTTCAAGGATGTAAAGCAATTCATTTTCAACGTTTACGACCGGGATTTCGTATTGGTCGTAAGTTTCAGTGTTCATGAAGTAGGCAGTTTCATCCATTTTGTACAAGTATTGAGCTGGAACAGTTTCGATAATAGCTTGTTCGAATTTTTCTTCTGGACGGTAGCTTGTGTCAAATGTAGAACCAGTACGGACATCACGCAATTTCATACGCATGATAGTGTTTCCTTTACCTGGTTTGTGGTGGCTAGCTTCCAAAACGCGGATCAATTTTCCGTCAGCTGTTTCAAAGGTCATACCAGCCTTTAATTTACTTGCTTCAATCATGTTTTTACCTCTTTAATAAATAATTTACTCTTTATTGTACCATAAAAGACAACATTACTCAAATGTCAGAAGGAGCTTAATTAGTTGACTGGTACGATATTTCCATCTTCGTCTTTAGTAACGAGAACGTATTTTCCATCGACTTCGATGTAAAAATTCTTGCTGGCAGTTTGCCCAGTGTTTTGAGCCGGTGCTTGATTTTGAACTTGTTGGCTTAGTTGACCACCGAGAGTTTGGCCAAGATTCATGCCCATAAACATGTTCATCCCATTGCCATTCCCTTCGTTTGCAGCTGCAGCAATAAGCGCTTCGTTGCGAGCACGGCGTTCTTCGATTTCAATCGTGTTGTACTTCATTGCCACCAGCTCGCTATCAAGCTTGCGAACGATATCAAGACTTTCTTGGTCGTAGCTGAGGTCCTCAAGCAAGATGTTGGTTGCTTCAATCCCGTAGAGACCTGTCCAAACCTTGTTGACCTCTTGTTTAGCGAGTTCGTTAAAGGTGTCTTGGTTGGCATTGAGGCTATAGATATCAACCTTGTTTTCGTTGGTATATTTGGCAATGGCAATCGCGATTTTTGGTGCGATATTTTGACGGAGCGTTCCTTGAGCTACATCTTGGAGAGTAAATGGCTGTCCGTCAGTAATTTGACGGCTAACAGAACTTACGTAGAAGAGGACTGGGTCTGCTATTTTTACATCAAACAAGCCATAGAAACGGATGTTAAGCAGTTGTTGGTAACGTTCGCTGAAGTATTCGACCGCGTTTTGTGTGCCGAACTTATTACCTGCGATGGGTTGCATGCGGATAAAGATAATTTCCTGTTGGGTGATGACTTGTCCACCGAAAGAGAAACGGTTTTTAAAGTTTTCCCAAGTGCCTTTTAAACCACCTTTTTCAAGGAGCCAGGCGTTATCACCAGCTTGCCATTCGTGGCTACCAGCTTCGAGGACTTCACCAAGGAAGGTACCGTTGTTTACCAAAACAGCGGTATAACCTTGAGGAACGATAACCACACTGCCATCTGACAAAAGTCCAGTATTTTGATTGCTGTGACGAGAACGTCCATCTGGGTCTTTTGTGAGTAATTGACCTTTGACGGCCAAGGCGTCGCCAGAGACATTATCTGGAAGGACAATGGCTTCCTTGAATTTACTATCATTAAAACTATTTAAGCCTGCTGATAAGGCTGCACGTATAAATCCCATAATTCCTCCTAATTATAAAGCTCGTCTTCATCCACAACATCATAGGTATCGAGTACCCATTGGTTTGGACTGCGAGAGAGATTGGCACCACAGTAGTCGCACTCGCTAACTGCAGAGATTTTCAATGGGGCGCCACAGTTTGGACAGTGGTCGCTCACAACTTCGTCTGGATTGACTGCTTGCGTTTGGCTACCGTGTTGACGGATAAAGTTCAATTGATACACGGTGAAGAGATCTTTTTTAGGGTCTCCTTCAAGAACACGGCGAGTCTCATCGTCAATGACATAGTCACGCAAGGTAGATGACAGGATCACCACTAAGGTGTCGTTTCCGTCAGGATTTTCAATGAACTTCTTGATGCGAACATTTTCGATACAAACTTTCTCTAAAACATTGGTTGTTTTAGCTCGAATATGGTCCTCAAGTTGGGTACTGTGTTGAGAGTAGAGACTGGTACTTTCCAAAGCGCGGACAGAGTTCCAATTTTTCTCAGTCCAGGCAACCTGCAATTTAAGGTAGACTTCCTTAACCCAAGATGTGAAGGCTTCCGCGTCAAAGTTTGGATCCCCATATTTCACACGACTAATGGCCAGTGTGTTATGTTCAACTCGACGATGGAGCGTTTGAGAATCATTACTAGTGTAGGTTGAACTCGAATCTCCAGACTTATTCTGCAAGGATTTGACGATAACAACTAGTATGATTCCTCCGACTAATATGAACATAAATCCTAGATAGGGAGAGTTAGCAGAACTGTCAGAGGATGATCCATATCCAGAGCGGTAGTAGTGGTAGGATGAGCCACCAGAACGACTTCCACCTCCACTTGAGCGGCTACTACTTCTGGAGCTACTGCGGCTGCTCCCTCCACTTCTGGAATGTCCGACACCCGCATCAACGATTTGAGGCACGGATAGAAAAACAAGTAATAAACAGGTCATTAAAAGAGCGTAAAACTTTTTCATGTGTCCCCTAACTATATGATTGAAAAGGTAGAATTCTGAATTCGAATGATTATTAAACTATTTAATAACCTTTAAAAATAATCTGATATATACTAGGCGTTATTTACTAGCATTTAGCTTCTTTATGGAATGGCGTTCGATGAGCCATCCCACAATCCATCCTATTGCCAGCAAGTAATTTTCAAAAGCACCGATAGCATTTACAGGAGAGTGATACTCCATATAATTGAGTAAGTGATTTGTTCCTATTCCAATTCCGCCAATAATGAGAGCAAGAAGTGCGATTCGTAGATAGAACCAATCGTATTTAATATTGACAGCGAGAATAATAATCAATACGGCTAAATTCCATATTCCAATTTCTCGTTGCCAACCAGCAGATATTCCATACCCGGAGTGACTTCCCATGTATGATGGAAAGAAAATTTGTAGTATAGAAGCGCCTAACATAGCGATGATGACTAAGACAAATAGCAATCGTAAAAATTTGTTCATTCATTCCCCTTGTCTCATTCTCGTTTTAAACGTAGAAAAAAGTGTATAAAGAGTAAATTACTCACTTTCTTTCAACTTGGCCAATTCCTGTGCAAGGAGTTTAAGGGCAACTTGTGGATTGGCTTGGCCTTTGGTTGCCTTCATAAGGAATCCTGTGAAGGCCTTGTCTGCGTTACGTTTGCCTGACTTAAAGTCGGCAACGGCAGCTTCGTTATCCGCAAAGACTTGGTGGATGATTGGAATCAGAACATCTGGATCTGAGATTTGCACCAAGCCTGCTTTTTCCACGTATTCACGCGCGCCACCACCATTTTTAGCTAGGTGGACAAAGACTTTCTTGGCAATCTTAGAAGAGATCGTGCCGTCTTCGATGATGGCAATCATTTCTACTAAGTTTTCTGGTGTCAATTCGATTTGTTCCAGTGTTTTACCTTCGGCGTTCAAGAACTGAGCGACTTCGCCTTGGAGCCAGTTAGAGACTTGTTTGGCATCGCCACCGAGGGCAACAGCTTTTTCAAAGAAGTCAGAAGTGACTTTGTTTGCAGTCAACTGGCTAGCATCGTAGTCTGACAAGCCAAGATCAGATACGTAGCGCGCACGGCGTTCTTTTGGAAACTCTGGCAATTCTGTTCGCATTTCCTCAATCCACTCGTCTGAGATTTCAAAGAGTGGTAGGTCTGGTTCTGGGAAGTAGCGGTAGTCTGCAGCACCTTCTTTGACACGCATGAGGATAGTTGCCTTGTTAGCTTCATCGTAACGGCGCGTTTCTTGGCGAATTTGACCACCTGAGCGAAGGATTTCAGCTTGACGTTGAACTTCGTATTCAAGACCCTTACGAACATTTGAGAAGGAGTTGAGGTTCTTTAACTCAGTCTTGGTACCGAATTTTTCTTGACCGTAAGGACGAAGGGAAATGTTGGCATCCACACGCATAGAACCTTCTTCCATCTTAACGTCAGAAATACCAGCGTACTGGATGACTTCCTTTAGGGCAGTTAGATAAGCATAGGCTTCTTCTGGGGAACGCATGTCTGCTTCAGATACAATCTCAATCAAGGGCACCCCTTGGCGGTTGAGGTCAACATAAGAGTAGCCATCTGTACCGTGGGTGTTTTTACCAGCGTCTTCTTCTAGGTGAGCACGTTCGATACCGATTTTCTTAGTCGTACCGTCCTCTAGCTCGACTTCAATCCAGCCGTTATAACCGATTGGCTCATCAAACTGAGAAATTTGGTAGGCTTTGGGATTATCAGGGTAGAAGTAGTTTTTGCGGTCAAAGTGCATCTTTTTGTGGATGTCCATGTTGAGGGCAAGAGCTGCCTTGATACCGGCATCGACAACACCTTTGTTGAGAACCGGAAGTACTCCTGGGAAAGACCAGTCAATCACGTTAGTGTTGGCGTTTTGGTCATTTCCAAAGTGGGCAGAAGTAGGTGAGAAGATTTTTGAATTGGTGTTGAGCTCTACGTGGACTTCAAGTCCAATGACTGTTTCAAAGTTCATTAGTTATCACCTCCAAAAATCACAGGTTGTTGTTTGTGGTAGTCTGTTGTTGCTTCAAAGGCAGCAGCAGCTTGGTAAATGGTCTCCTCAGAGTATTTAGGACCGATCAATTGGAGACCGACTGGTAGACCTTGAGCAAATCCAGCAGGAATCGAAATTCCTGGGAGACCTGCTAAGTTGACTGGGATGGTCAAAAGGTCAGCTAAGTACATGGCAACTGGATCGTGGTTGAGTGAATCCAAGTCATAGGCAACGCTTGGAGCAGTTGGTCCTAGGATTAAATCGTAATCCGCAAAGACTTTTTCGAAATCTTGGATGATGAGGGTACGAACTTGTCCAGCCTTCTTGTAATAGGCATCATAGTAACCTGATGAAAGGCTAAATGTTCCAAGCATGATACGGCGTTTCACTTCTTCACCGAAACCTTGGCTACGGCTGTTTACATAGATTTCATCAAGGTTGCTTGCATCTTCTGTGCGGTAGCCATAACGGATACCGTCAAAGCGTTGCAAGTTTGAGGAAGCTTCAGATGAAGCGATAATATAGTAAACGGCAACACCGTATTTAGAATGAGGAAGGCTCACTTCTTCGACGATGGCACCAAGTTTTTCAAAGTGTTTGGCCGCGTTCAAGATTGTTTCCTTAACCTCTGGGTCAATCCCTTCACCAAGGTATTCCTTAGGTAAAGCAATTTTCATGCCCTTGATGTCTTGACCGATTTTTGAAGTAAAGTCAGCGATGCGGACAGGAGCAGAAGTAGAGTCTTTAGCATCTTCGCTGGCAATCGCATTGAGCAAGAGAGCATTTTCTTTAACAGTTGGTGCAAAAGGTCCAATCTGGTCTAATGAGCTACCGAAGGCAATGAGACCGAAACGAGAAACCGTTCCGTAGGTTGGTTTGAGACCAACAATCCCGTTGAAGGCGGCAGGTTGGCGGATGGAACCACCAGTATCAGAACCAAGTGACAATCGGACTTGCCCAGAAGCTACAGCTGCGGCAGAACCGCTTGATGAACCACCAGGAACCTTGCTGTGGTCCCAAGCATTTTTAGTGGCACCGTAGTAAGAAGTTTCACCTGATCCACCCATGGCAAACTCGTCCATGTTGGTTTTTCCGACAACAATCATGCCCTTAGATTTTGCATTGGCAACGGCTGTCGCATCAAAGATTGGCTCGTAGTTGTAGAGCATTTTTGAGGCTGCAGTTGTAAGAATACCGTCTGTAGAGATATTATCCTTAACTGCAAGTGGAATTCCTGAAAGGACATTATCAGCATCGATTCCAGCTTCATCAATAGCTTTAGCTTGAGCAAGAGCTTGCTCTTCAGCGATGGTAACAAAAGCGTTGATAGCGGTCTCGCGAGACTTGATATCTTCAAGTGTTGCTTGTGTTAATTCAGTTGCTGAAATTTCCTTAGAGACAAGGAGATTGTGCAAGTCTTCAATGGTTTTATTGTTGAAAGTCATTAGGCATCTCCTCCATCGTCTAGGATAGCTGGTACCTTGATATAGTAGTTGTCTTTTTCAGGTACGTTTTTAAACAAGCGATCACGGTCTGTTCCTTCTTCGGCCACATCAGGGCGGAGTACAGTCTTGCGGTCAGCCATGGTTGTAGTAGGTGCGACACCAGTTGTGTCAACTTCGCCCAGCAATTCAACCATGTCAACAATCTTAGACAAGGTAGTCGCAAAGGCAGCAGTTTCTTCTTCAGAGAATCTTAATTTTGAAAGATTGGCAACGTGTGTTACCTCTTCTTGCGTAATTTTCATCTTGCATCCTTTCGTGAAATGATGATTTTTAGTCTGTTCTATTTTACCATATTTTCCTATAAATAAGGGAGCCAAACTGAAAAGAAATAGAAATTGAAAAATCGCTTTTAATTCGCTATAATGGTTAAACTAGAGAATAGAAAAAATAAGAGTTAGGATAGAAATATGTTCCATCAATTTATCACCAGATCTCAGACGGTTCCTCCTCCCATTTCCCTCTTTTGGTATGGGATCATGATGCTTACTTTAGTGCTTTGTATTTATGGAGCACTTGCTTATCACAAAAATCCGAAATTTGTCCGCTTGTTTAAGGGGATTCAGATCCTCCAGTTGCTAGCCCTATATAGTTGGTATGTTGGCTTTGGGATTCCATTTTCTAATAGCCTTCCATTTTACCATTGCCGTTTGGCTATGTTTGCGGTGGTTTTCTTGCCAGATAAATGGCGGAGCAAGCAATATTTTGCCCTCTTAGGAGCAAGCGGAGCGGTCTTTGCTTTGGTTTACCCGGTTTTTGATCCCTATGATTTCCCCCATATCACCAGTTTTTCATTTTTGATAGGGCACTATGCCCTTCTAGTGAATTCCTTGGTTTACTTGATGAATCACTATGACAAGACCTTGCTCAAGAAATATATGATTGTGGCCTATACCTTTATTCTCAATCTCTTTCTAGTTGGTGTTAATCAGGTGACAGGTGGAAATTATGGTTTGTTAAACAAGACACCTTTTATTCCGGATGCGCCCTTGTGGTTAAAATATCTCCTTGTGTCCGTCATCCTCTCACTGGCTCTGGTTCTTTTTGATATCTTGTTCAAGAAACGGTGGAAAAAGAGAACTCAGGCGCAATCTGTGCTCTAGCTTGTCTTTTCATCGGATGAGCAATTGAAAAACTCCCCAAAATCCGCTATAATGGAGAGTTGAAAGGAATGGTAAAATCCAATGTAAACATCATTCTTAGCTACTGAAACAACTAAAAATAGAAAATCAAAGAAAGAGAACTTATGACTATTCAAGAAGAAATTAAGAAACGTCGTACTTTTGCTATCATCTCCCACCCGGACGCCGGGAAAACAACCATCACTGAGCAGTTGCTCTACTTTGGGGGCGAGATTCGTGAGGCTGGTACCGTAAAAGGGAAGAAAACAGGGACTTTTGCCAAGTCTGACTGGATGGATATCGAGAAACAACGTGGGATTTCGGTCACGTCATCTGTTATGCAGTTTGACTATGATGGTAAGCGCGTGAACATCCTCGACACACCAGGACACGAGGACTTCTCAGAAGATACTTATCGGACCTTGATGGCGGTGGATGCTGCCGTCATGGTCGTGGACTCTGCCAAGGGTATCGAGGCCCAAACCAAGAAATTGTTTGAGGTTGTGAAGCACCGTGGTATTCCAGTCTTTACCTTTATGAACAAGCTGGACCGTGACGGTCGTGAGCCACTGGATCTCTTGCAAGAACTAGAAGAAGTCCTAGGTATTGCGAGCTATCCTATGAACTGGCCAATCGGGATGGGGAAAGCCTTTGAAGGCTTGTATGACCTCTATAACCAACGCTTGGAACTCTATAAAGGAGATGAGCGTTTTGCCAGTCTGGAAGAAGGGGATAAGCTCTTTGGAAGCAATCCTTTCTACGCTCAGGTTAAGGACGATATCGAACTGTTGCAAGAAGCAGGAAATGAATTTTCAGAAGAAGCTATTCTTGCAGGAGAACTGACGCCAGTCTTCTTTGGTTCAGCCCTGACCAACTTTGGGGTGCAGACCTTCCTTGAGACCTTCCTTGAGTTTGCTCCAGAACCACATGGCCACAAGAAAACAGATGGCGAAATTGTGGATCCTTATGACAAGGATTTCTCAGGATTTGTCTTTAAAATCCAAGCCAACATGGACCCTCGTCACCGTGACCGCATTGCCTTTGTCCGTATCGTATCAGGTGAGTTTGAGCGAGGAATGAGTGTCAATCTGCCTCGTACTGGGAAGACTGCCAAGCTTTCTAATGTCACCCAGTTTATGGCGGAAAGTCGTGAGAATGTGACAAACGCTGTTGCAGGAGATATCATCGGGGTTTACGATACCGGTACTTATCAGGTTGGAGACACCTTGACGGTTGGAAAAAACAAGTTTGAGTTTGAACCACTGCCAACCTTTACCCCTGAGATTTTCATGAAAGTTTCTGCTAAGAACGTTATGAAACAAAAATCCTTCCACAAGGGTATCGAACAATTGGTGCAAGAAGGAGCCATTCAGCTTTACAAGAATTACCAAACTGGTGAGTACATGCTAGGAGCTGTCGGACAACTCCAGTTTGAAGTCTTTAAGCACCGCATGGAAGGCGAATACAATGCGGAAGTAGTCATGAGCCCGATGGGTAAAAAGACCGTTCGTTGGATCAAGCCTGAGGACTTGGATGAACGGATGTCCTCAAGCCGCAATATCTTGGCCAAAGACCGTTTTGACCAACCAGTCTTCCTCTTTGAAAATGACTTTGCCCTCCGCTGGTTTGCGGATAAGTATCCAGACGTAGAGTTGGAAGAGAAGATGTGACTCAGTACCAACAATTGGAACTAAAGTTCCTAATTGTTGGACGCTAGTCGCTATTTGGCGAACTAGCTAACTGCCTTACTAACTACGTTTGGCAAATAGAACCGATTTGCCAAACTCCGTGTCGTAGTGTAAAATCGGCTTACCTAAACGCTTCACTAGGAAAAATCCACGAATCGATAATATTCGTGGATTTTTCCGTTGTAACGGGTAGTGAGAGGGCTAGCAACCTGCCTCACTAATTCATCGGCGAAAAATAATCGTTTTCGCCTCTTCGTGTCGTAGATTACGGCTATTAATTAGTATGGCATTTTTCTTAAATGCGTTGTAAGAAAAGTCCGCGAATGCTTTCGATTCGTGGAGTTTTTTGTTGGAAAGGATAGAAAGTTGCTATACCTAGAGATATGATTGGTCTATTTTACTGTTTTATTGAGGCAATTTTGCCCTATTTGAGCAAATTTTATAAGAGTAAGTTGGTTTCTGTTCTTTATGGTATACTAGAGATACAGATAAAATTTGAACACCCCAACCGGAGGAACATATGGAACAACAGATTAATGAGAAAGTAATGGAAATTGCTCAGAGTGTCCATAAGACTATACCTGTAGCTTGGGAAAATCTTTTTATTAATATTACCCTGACTTTTGATGGTGGAGAAGTCTACTATTTCTTCAACGAAGAAGGAAAAAGTGACTATATCTATAATCTCTATATTCCCAAGAAGTATGAGTTGCCTAATTCAGAATTTAGAGAAAATGAAAGACGCACCTTCAAATTAGCTTGGGAATTGAGGGAAATCTTTAAAAATGAAGAGCAGGCTTTATGGACAACATGTGTTATAAAGATTATTGGTACAAAATTGACTGCTACATTTGACTACGCACCCTGGTTTGAGAGTGGGTTTACCTCAGGCCAACAAATGGATTTCTTTGAATACAAGTATCTCGGTAAGCAACCAGCTAACGAAAAAGAACTTGAGTTGTTCAAGGCTATGGAAGCCTTTCAGCAAAAATATAATGAGAACTAGTTTCATGGATAAACGGCCACCCTCGAGGTGGCCTTTTATGGTATACTGGAAGTGTAGAGCCAGTAAATTTGGTGATAACTTAGCATCGGTCAGAAAGCAAGTAACAAATTTCCAAAAAAAGTATTGAGATAAAAGGAGAATGGAGATGGGAAACAAACTGTTAATGCCAGGAATGTCGTTCGGTCACGTTAGTTCAGTAGCGCTGGAAAATTTAAAAAGGGGCTTACTTTCAGTAAATGATGAGAGAGAATGTGTATTGCTGATTGCTGAAATCTTAAAAAAGGGAGATTTTACAGTAAAAGACTTGCTGATTGACTTGATGAACCAGACAAAAGATGAAGCCGTACTCAATCTTTGTATTCGATTGTTTTGTTCAGTTTGTACACATGATGATTTAAAAAAAGTTGAAAATTTTCATTTTTTAAGTTCGGCTTCAGAATTTGCGATATTTACTTTTGTCGCTGGCGCTGTGGAAACAATGTCCTATGAAGTCGTTCCTTATCTTCTTACTCTGTGGGAGGAGTGGGAAGATACAGAAACCGAAGTGGAGTACGCTATTCAAGATGCTTTGGATAGTTTTCTCAACTATCGTTCAATTATAGAGGAAAATGCAAGATTAGAAGAAGTTGGAAGTTTATATTTTGATGTAATAAAGCACAAGAACTTAGATTACTATTATTATAAAACTCTTCAGGTTTTTCCTGGTTTATTTACACAAGAAATTATGACTGCTCTTTACATCGCTGCTCAAAAAGAACAGAAATATCATCTTTATCTTCAGGCTTCCCTTCTGTCTATTTACACAGGAAAGCAGGTCCCAGTGGATACCAATACTCTTATTTCAAAAAATGAAATTGGTTTGATGGTTGGTTATATTGATGACTTATCAGACAAAGACTGGACGGAAGGTATGAAATATTTTTACGGCCATCCAGTTGAAGAACTTGTAAAATAATGAAATGGACGATTGATAACAAAGGACTACCCTCGAGGTGGTCTTTTATTGTTTTCCAAACGCTAGTCCATAGGGTTTATGGTATACTGGGATTGTAGAGTTGCTAAGACAGAAGACCCATTTGAACCTAAATTGGAGGATGCGTTGGAAAAACAGATTTATGAGAATATGAGAAAGTGATGGAAATCATATTTTTAAAGATAATAAATCTTACAATAAAGTTATTACTAGTTATCAAAAGAGTATTTTGTAGAACAATGAAAATAAAGGATAGTAAGGAAGTTTTGTGGTAATTGTTGGAAAGGACATATATAATTAGTGAGGTAAATAATGTGGCTTGAACTTTTAAGAAGAGTAGACAGAATTGAATCTGGTTATGGGGAAAAGCTAAATTCTCCAATTGATTTAGAGAAAATTAAATTTCTTAGTCAAAATGAAACAAACGAAGTTAAGACATTCATGGTGCAAGAATATTCACGATTTATAACAAAAGTAAATGGTCTTGATTTTAATGGGTGCGTTCTTTATGGTTTAAAAGCAGATGATAGTTGTTCTTCAGAGATTTATGATTTCTTTGAGTATAATAAAATTTGGCATGAAGTCGAAGAAAATAAACAGTTTGTTTTTATTGGAGAGAACAATATTAGTTGGTTTGTATATAATCCTAGTAATGATGAATATTTAGAATTGGATATGCCATCTGCGGATGTAGTTGAAAAATTTAATTCTTTAGATGATTTACTTGAAAGTTTTCTTTCAGATGCTCTTGAATATGCCTCTTAAAAAGATAGGTAAAATATGATAAATAATTTTCCAACGGTAGATATGGAAATCCATCCAGAAGGAACATAATGGAAATAGTTTGAACTGATAAACGGCCACCCTCGAGGTGGTCTTTTATTGTTTTTCAAACGCTAGTACATGGGGTTTATGGTATACTGGGATTGTAGAGTCAGTTAATTTGGTGATAATCTGGCAGAGGTATCATCAAGCTCTGACGCCTTCTGTGAGAATTTTTAGAAGAGTATAGTGAAACTGAAAGATAACATAGCTCATGCTGGAGCAAACTTTAAGAGGAGAATCAAATGAAATACGATAAAATTAAAATTGCACAGGAAATAGCCAGAGCTGTAGGGGGAGTTCCTCAAGCCTATACATTTAGAAATCACGATAACAAATTAGATTTATTTATTGGAGAGAATCGTCCGGACGATTATTTAACAACTGCAGCAACAATCGGTTTATCAGAATATACCATTTATCGTCGAATAAATGATAAGCCTTTAAGAGTTGAAATCATTGGAGCAGCTGATGCAGAGCTGGAATATTTTCCAAATATTATAGCAGATTGTGGTTTTAATATCGTGAGAGGAGAATAGAGTATTTCTCCTGGTGCAGTCTATCCAAATATAATTCGAAATTACTATCCAAATGCAAAAGTAAATCATATTTTTTTCACTCAGCCTTTCTTGTGGGAACTAGAGTCTTTTGATTTTGATGAAGAGTATGTTACGTGGCTACAAGCTATCCCTATTACAGAAGCTGAACTTCAATTTATAGAAAAGCATGGAGCTGAAGTAGGAGCGCAGAAGTTAGAAGCATTGTTTGAAGAGCATCAGATAGATGTTTATGATTTTATGAGGCCTTCTGTAGTGTAATAAATTTTTTATCTTTTTTCAGGAGCAGGAGTAGAAACCTGCTTTTTTAAAAACTCATCAATATCCGTTGTAAGTCCGATCTTCCTTTCAGCCGATGTGCGAATTCCGTCATTGATTGAATCTACTACATATCTGATGGAAAATAAGATATGCAATTTGATAGAGTGGCTCTCCGAAAGGAGCTGGTAGCTACGATTAATACTCTATGGATTTGAATTTTTCTATTATACTTTATTAGTTCAAAAATTAGTTCAAAAATTTTTTTGCTCTAACCACCTTCGAGGTGGTCTTTTTGCAGTTTATCAAGGAGTGGGATATAGGGTTTATGGTATACTAGGATTGTAGTGGAATAATGATAGAATCAATTGGAGGGGAATATGGAACAACAGATTAATGAGAAATTATCGAAATCGTGCATCAAGTTAACGATATGATTCCGGTCGAGTGGGATGATTTGTATATCAATTTTGAAGTGGATAGAACTTTGAGTGGAGAAATTTATTTCTTCTTTGAATACAATGGAGAGTACCATTATTTCTTTTATATCCCTCAAGAATTTGGCATATCCAAATCGGAATTTTTTTACGAATATCGTTTACTATTCAAGAAAGCTCAGGAACTAAAAAAAGTATTCATGGATAACGGATTAAGCGATTGGTCAGCAGGCTTGATTCATTTGGATGAAAATAATAAGTTATCAGTGGACTTTGATTATGCCCCATGGCTCGAAAGTGGCTTTGGACCAAGTGCTAGAACATCCTTTTTCCAATATAAATATTTAGGCAAGCAACCAGCTAATGAAAAAGAACTAGAACAGTTCAAGGCTATGGAAGCCTTTCAAAGAGAGCATAATCAAAAGTAGAGTAAGCTTGATTACATTTTGAAGAATACGA
>CAUSWL010000029.1:0-15147 GCA_963535345.1 uncultured Streptococcus sp. | reverse complement strand
CCTGTGCTAGGTCCATCTTAGTTACGATACCGAGCTTTCCAGCCATCTGTTGTAGTTGCATGGCAATGATGGATGAAATCAAAATAACAAATAAGAGACTATATTTGTAGGAAGCACCACCAACCACACTGGTGATCCAGTTTCCTGGATCCATGTAGCCAACTGCCACAAGAGCTCCAGGTCCTAAGAATGCTTTTAGATTTTGCCAAAAATGATTGTTATTTGGAGTCTCAATAGATTGATTGATCTCAGAAAGAGAGACTTTTTTATAAGAGGACATAGGGATTTTACACTTTCTAATCTGTCTTTACATATTTCTTAATAGAATATTTTTTGAAAGAATGATGAAAATAGTTTACCTATTTCCAATTCACGCTTATTATATCACATTTTAGAATGATTACAAATAAAAAAAATGATAGTTGAAAGAAGCAATATCAGTATTGCAAAAGCCAGCGTTTTCTGACGCTGGCTTTAAAACTGTAAAAATTCTTTCTCAACTAGATCGCTTCTGTGACAAAACTACGACTTTCTAGCACCTTAAGCATGGCATTTGCTGTGTCTAGTGCTGTAAAGAGTGGCACACCATGTTCAATGGCTGAACGGCGGATTTGCTCACCATCTTCGTCAGCAGTTCGCTTGGTTCCGACAGTATTGATGATCGCTTGGATTTTTCCTTTACGAACAAAGCTTGGGATATCCTTCTCATCATCACCAATCTTACCAACAGGCTGGGCATGCAATCCATGGCTAGCAAAGAAGGCTGCAGTTCCTTCTGTCGCGAGGATACCGTAACCGATATTTTGGAAACGGCGAGCCAAGTCCAAGGCTTCTTCTTTGGTATCATCTGCAATGGTGAAGACTACATTTCCGAAAGTTGGCAAATGGAGGTAAGAAGCTTCAAAGGCTTTATAGAGAGCTTTTTCTAGAGTAGCATCAGAACCCATGACTTCCCCTGTTGACTTCATTTCAGGACCAAGTAAGCTATCTACCTTAGCTAACTTGGTGAAGGAGAAGACTGGAGCCTTGATATGAACGCGAGTACTTTCAGGGTAAAGTCCATCTTGGTAACCAAGTTCTGATAAACTTTGACCAAGAATGAGCTTAGTTGCTACCTGAGCCATAGGGATATTGGTTACTTTTGAAAGGAATGGAACTGTACGGCTGGCACGTGGATTAACCTCAATAACGTAGACTTTTTCATCCTTGATAACAAACTGGATGTTCATCATACCAAGACAGTTAAGACCAATTGCTAGGCGTTTGGTGTAGTCTGCAATGGTTTCCTGAACCTTTTGCGACAAGGTTTGTGGAGGATAAACGGCCATTGAGTCACCTGAGTGGACACCGGCACGTTCGATATGCTCCATGATACCAGGGATGAGAACATTTTCCCCGTCTGAGATGGCATCAACTTCACACTCCTGACCAACAATGTAAGAATCGACAAGAACTGGGTGGTCTGGACTAGCCTTAACAGCAGTTCGCATGTAAGAACGAAGGTCTTCTTCGTTTTCAACGATTTCCATAGCACGTCCACCAAGTACATAAGATGGACGGACAAGAACTGGGAAGCCAATCTTACGAGCTGCAAGAACTGCTTCTTCTTCATTGGTAGCCGTTTGTCCTGGTGGCTGTGGAATATCCAAATCTTTAAGAGCTTGCTCAAAGAGGTCGCGGTCTTCGGCACGGTCTAGGTCAGCAACCTGTGTACCAAGGATGGTCACACCTGCTTTTGCCAATGGCTCCGCAAGGTTGATGGCTGTTTGACCACCGAACTGAACGATAACACCCTTTGGTTGCTCCAAGTCGATGACATTCATGACATCTTCGAATGTTAATGGCTCAAAGTAAAGCTTATCTGACACAGAGAAGTCTGTTGAAACGGTCTCTGGGTTTGAGTTCATGATGATGGCTTCATAGCCAGCCGCTTGAATAGCCTTAACCGAGTGAACAGTTGCGTAGTCAAACTCAACACCTTGACCGATACGGATTGGACCAGAACCTAGGACTAGTACAGATTCCTTATCAGACTTGATAGACTCATTTTCCCAACCATAGGTTGAATAGAAATATGGTGTTTCAGAGTCGAATTCTGCCGCACAGGTATCGACCATCTTGTAAACTGGGACAATCTTGTTTTCCAAGCGAAGTTGACGAACTTGCTCAGCTGTCGTTTTCCAGAGTTCCGCAATCTTACGGTCTGAGAAACCATTAAGTTTAGCAGTTTTCAAGACTTCTAGATCTTGTGGATGGGCACCTAATTCTTGCTCAATTTCAAAGATGTGCAAGAGTTTATCAAGATAAAAGATATCAATTTTCGTAAGCTCAGCGATTTCTTCTGGTGTGTAACCACGGCGAATAGCTTCTGATACGTAGAAGAGACGGTCATCTTGGGCCTTGACAACCTTTTCAATCAAGGCATCATCAGAAACGGTTGCCAGTTCAGGCATTTCATTGTGGTGAACCCCAATTTCAAGTGAACGACAGGCTTTTAGAAGAGATTCCTCGATGTTACGACCAATGGCCATGACTTCCCCAGTCGCTTTCATCTGAGTTCCGAGACGGCGTTCACCTTTTTCAAACTTGTCAAATGGGAAACGAGGAATCTTAGCAACAACATAGTCAAGGGCTGGCTCAAACATGGCATAGGTTGAACCTGTAACTGGGTTGATAACCTCATCCAAGGTCAATCCTACTGCAATCTTAGCAGCCAATTTAGCGATTGGATAACCCGTCGCCTTAGAAGCAAGGGCGGATGAACGAGATACACGAGGGTTTACTTCGATGACATAATACTTAAAGCTATGAGGATCAAGTGCCAACTGAACGTTACATCCACCTTCAATCTTGAGAGCGCGGATAATGCTCAAGCTCGCGTCACGAAGCATTTGGTTTTCATAGTCTGACATGGTTTGTGCTGGGGCAAATACGATGGAGTCTCCTGTGTGAATCCCAACTGGGTCAAAGTTTTCCATGTTACAAACAACAAGGGCATTATCAGCTGAGTCTCGCATCACTTCGTACTCGATTTCCTTGAAACCTGCGATTGAACGTTCAATCAAACATTGGGTAACAGGTGACAGTTTCAACCCATTTTCAGCGATTTCACGCAATTCTTCCTCGTTGGCACACATACCACCACCAGTACCACCAAGGGTAAAGGCTGGACGAACGATAACAGGGTAGCCGATTGATGCCGCAAAGGCAACAGCTGCTTCTACTGTGTTGACAATTTCAGATTCTGGAATTGGCTGCTCAAGCTCTTCCATCAATTGTTTAAAGAGGTCACGGTCCTCTGCTTGGTCGATGGCAGACAATTTAGTACCTAAAAGCTCTACCCCAAGCTCATCTAGAATGCCATTTTTAGACAATTCCATGGCCATATTGAGCCCTGTCTGACCTCCAAGAGTTGGAAGCAAAGCATCTGGACGTTCCTTACGGAGAATACGTGTCACAAACTCAAGTGTAATCGGTTCGATGTAGACCTTATCCGCAATCTCCTTGTCCGTCATGATGGTGGCAGGGTTTGAGTTCACCAAGACAACCTCATAACCTTCCTCTTTCAAAGACAAGCAGGCCTGGGTCCCCGCGTAGTCAAACTCAGCAGCCTGACCAATAATAATCGGACCAGAACCAATCACCATAATTTTTTGAATATCAGTACGTTTAGGCATAGTTTATGATACAAAGCCCGTAAAGAACACAGTGAAAATAGGAAACTCGGTGCAGACTCCTTCAGCGTCAAGACGATGTTTATCTTTTTCACACAGTTCTTAGGGCGTGTTCACTTCCGCGAACAATGTATCTTCTCCTTTCTATTCGTCGCCTCTCAGGGCGACATTAAATAAATTCTCCGACGATTTTTTAGCGAAACGATACTTTTCGGTAAAAAATCTAGTGCAGGGAGTTTTTAGTTCGCCTGATAGCGACTAAAAGAAACGACCTGCCTTTCTATTCGGCAACTCTCAGGTTGCCATTAAATAAGATACAAAGGACGAATAGAAAGCGATTGAATTTTAGGAAACCAAGGAAGGATTGACAATCCAAGTTGGTTTCTCTAAATTCCGAGCTTTCCGTCCGTGTTCAGTTACATAAATTCTCCGACGAGCTTTTACTCGTTCTTAGTTTGATTGTTTAAAAGCTTCCATCATCTCGATAAACTCGTCAAATAGGTAGCTAGCGTCGTGTGGACCAGGGGCTGCATCTGGGTGATATTGAACAGAGAAAGCAGGTTGATATCTGTGGCGAACTCCTTCAACTGACTTGTCATTGATTTCTTCGTGGGTGATAATCAAGTGCTCTGGCAAATCCTCACGGCTAACTGCATAACCATGGTTTTGACTTGTAAAATCCACACGTCCTGTAGCAATTTCGCGTACCGCATGGTTGAATCCACGGTGTCCAAATTTCATCTTGTAGGTCTTAGCACCATTTGCCATTGCAAAGAGTTGATGCCCCATACAAATACCAAAGATTGGAATTTTTCCTTGCACACCACGAATCATATCCAGTGCCTGTGGAACATCTTCTGGGTTACCTGGACCGTTTGACAACATAACTCCGTCAGGATTGAGATGGAGAATTTCTTCAGCCGTTGTCGAATAAGGAACAACTGTCACGTTACAGTTGCGCTTAGAAAGTTCACGTAGAATTGAGTGCTTGAGACCAAAGTCCACTAGCACCACGCTCAAACCAACTCCTGGAGCTGGATAGGATGTTTTAGTAGAAACCTGCTTGATATTATCTGTCGGCAAAACTGTTGCTTGGAGCTGGTCCGTCACATGATCCATACTGTCTCCAACATGAGTCAAGGTTGCACGCATCGTACCATGCTTACGGATAATCTTGGTAAGTGCACGCGTATCAATTCCAGAAATACCCGGAATTTTCTTGGCTTTCAAAAATTCATCCAAGGTCATTTGGTTGCGCCAGTTGCTTGCTCTACGCGCTTCTTCAAAAACAACGACTCCTTTACAAGTTGGAATAATGGATTCGTAATCATCACGGTTAATTCCATAATTTCCCACCAAAGGATAAGTAAAGGTCAAGATTTGTCCATTATAAGACTGGTCTGTAATGGATTCTTGGTAGCCGGTCATACCTGTATTAAAGACGATTTCGCCTGTTACATCAATATCTGCTCCGAAGGCCTTGCCTTCAAAAACTGTGCCATCTTCTAATACTAGAAGTCTTTTTGTCATATTTTCACCTCTCGTGGACGCTCACTGGCGTCTTTTAACGTCTTGTGTTTTAGTTGGCGTTTCTACTCGCCAGTACGGATTCTAAGATTGCCATTCGAACAAAGACACCATTGGTCATTTGTTGGACAATCCGTGATTTTGGTGCTTCAACCAAGTGGTCTGCGATTTCTACATCACGATTGACTGGAGCTGGGTGCATGAGGATTGCTGTTTCTTTCAAACGGTCATAACGTTCTTGAGTCAAGCCATGTTGGGCATGGTAGTCTTCTTTTGAAAAGACTGCACCACTATCATGGCGTTCATGTTGCACACGAAGAAACATCATGACATCCACCTGATCAATGATTTCATCAATGGTTACAAACTGTCCATAGTCTGCAAACTCTTGACTTCTCCATTCCTCAGGTCCAGCAAAGTAAAGTTCAGCTCCCAAGCGTTTCAAAATCTGCATATTGGATTTGGCAACGCGTGAGTGGTCCAAGTCACCTGCAATCGCAACCTTGAGACCCTCAAAGTGACCAAATTCCTCATAAATAGTCATCAAATCCAGCAAGCTTTGGCTAGGGTGTTGTCCCGAACCATCCCCACCATTGATAATGGAAGTCGTAATCGTGGGACTAGCAATTAACTCTCTGTAGTAGTCAACCTCTGGGTGGCGAATCACACAGACATCCACTCCTAAAGCAGACAGAGTCAAAATGGTATCATAAAGTGTCTCACCCTTATTAACCGAGCTGGTCTTCACATCAAAGTCAAGTCGCTCCAATCCCAGTTTAATCTCTGCTACTTCAAAAGACTTATGTGTTCGTGTAGAATCCTCAAAGAAGAGATTGGAAACAATCGGATGGTCCTCATAGGGAAGCTGAGCTCCGTTTTTAAACTCAATTCCTCGCTTGATCAATTTCATCACTTGATCGACAGTGAGGTCTTCCATGGACACTACATGGTTCAATGCTTGTTGATTTTCTGACATGGCTACTCCTTTAGCTTTCTAAGCTTCTTCAGTAATCAGAACTCTGTCTTGGCCATCAAGTTCTGCCATCTCTACGATGATTTCTTCAGAACGACTGGTTGGGATATTTTTTCCAACGTAATCTGGACGGATTGGCAATTCTCTATGTCCACGATCGACTAGAACTGCTAAACTCACGCGCGCAGGACGACCATGACCTACAATATTATCAATAGCAGCGCGGATGGTACGGCCTGTATAAAGTACATCGTCCACCAAGATAACTTCACGGTCTGTCACATCAACAGAAACTAAAGAAGTATCTTCTCCACTTTTAACATCATCACGGAAAGGTTTGGTATCCAATTCCACAACAGGAACTGAAAGATTTTCTAGTTGCTCCAAACGTTCTTGGATTCGGTGGGCGATAAATACACCACGAGTTTTAATACCAGCCAAGACGATTTTATTCAAATCTTTGTTGCGTTCGATAATCTCATAAGTAATACGCGTAATCGCTCGTTTGACGGTCAATTCGTCTACAACTTCTTTTGTCTTCATGACAAACCTCCAAAAAGAAAAGTCTCCTTAAACAAGGAGACTTGAAATGTATAGCTAAGTAAGCCCTACTGCAAACAGTATAGACTTCACCCTTCTACTTTATCGCGCTCCTTGCCTGCCTCACGGGACAGGTTTAAAGGACTATTTAGTTATCATTTACTATAGCACAAAGCACCCTTAAAATCAAGCAAAAACTTTTTCAGAGCCCCCTTAAACATTACTAAAATCATACAGTTGGGGATAGTGGTCACATTCTGGATTTTTGGGATGGCAGATAGCTCGTCCAAAGTAAATCATGGCCTGGTGAGCTGCTAACCATTCTTCTGGTGGCAGAACATCCATGACACGTTTTTCTACTTCAAGTGGCGTAGCTGATTTTTTAACGATATCGTGATGCTTACAGATACGCTCCACATGAGTATCCACTGCAAAAGCAGGAATTCCAAACCCCACACTCATGACGACATTTGCTGTTTTACGACCAACACCCGCTAGACTTTCTAATTCCTCTCGTGTCTGAGGCACTTGACCATCAAAATCATCTAGTAACTGTTGGGCACATTTTTTAAGGAATTTGGCCTTATTTCGATACAGTCCCAGGCGAGAAATGTGTGAAGCAATTTCACTCTCTGTCGCTACAGACATGGCTTGCGGCGTTGGAAAAGCAGCAAAGAGACCTGGCGTGGCCTTATTTACCGCTGCATCTGTGGTCTGAGCTGACAGCATCACTGCAACCAAGAGTTCAAAATGATTGCGAAAATCAAGACTAGGCTTAGCATCTGGAAAGAGGGCAATTATTTCCTCAATGACATGACGGGCACGTTTCTTGGATAAAACCATCTACTCGTCTCCATCAAACAGTCCTTGCAAGCCAGCAAATGGACTGTTTTCTTCTTTCTTGACTGCTTGTTGAGCTTGGTATTCGTCCTCAGTCATGATTTGCCAGTCATTTCCAGACACAAACCCTTGGCCAGCCTCTTCTTCTGCCGTCAAGACCTTGATTGGGATATTAAGCAAGATATTATCTGCTACGCTCTCAGCAAGGTCGATTTTCCCATTTTCGATAGGCAAGACCAAGTCATCATCAAGAACCTCCTGGTCCAGTTGGTTGGTCGCTCCTTCCATGAAGACCTCTGTGACTGGATAAGACTCAGCCAACTCAACTGGCTCCATACTGCGGCTGGAAGCAAGGACAATGGTATATGACAACTGATAGTCTAAGAAATACAGACGGTCTTCGTACTGCACCTTCCCCACTGCAAGGATATCTTTGACATCTAAAATTTCTTGATTTCGTTTACGCAAGTCTGCTGCCAGGTCTAAAGCTTGTTCAAAATGCAGGCCTTCAGGTTGCTTACGAATTTCTTGAATATTTAACTTCATATTTCCTCCATAAAGATGTACTCACTTGATTATATCATGAAAAGGCTATAAGTCAGCTTTCCAAACTTTGATATTAAAATCTCATTTTTTAACATATTTACTATGACAAACTTTCCTATTAGTGCTATACTATAGGCAAGAATAGATCAGAGCAAGGAGGATGCTCATATGGAAGACAAAGCACTCATCACTGAAGCTTACCAACTCCTTTCCGAGTTAAATAAAAGCT
Organism: uncultured Streptococcus sp.; assembly: GCA_963535345.1. Classification (GTDB taxonomy): domain Bacteria; phylum Bacillota; class Bacilli; order Lactobacillales; family Streptococcaceae; genus Streptococcus. The sequence goes on along the minus strand of CAUSWL010000029.1, from coordinate 6,818 downwards.
ACCAAAGCTGTAAACAAGGAACAGCTGATGATCTTCGACTGCAAGAGCTGCTGAACACCACTCTTAAGGAACTAAAAAAAGCAGAAAAGCTGGACAACAGTATCTTAATCGACCTTGAGAAATTTTACCAATGCACCAGTCTTCTGATTGGACTAGGGAGCCTAAAACTAAACGATCAAGCTCGTACTGCTTGGCGCAACTATGACAAGTTCCACTACGAACATGTCAAACACGTGCTAACTCTCTATGGACCTGTTTTCGGATTTTAGAGCTTGAAATTACTTGTTTTCTATTGACAAAATTTCCTGAATGGTATAGGATAGAGGTACTAATACTCGGAGGTAAGGGAGACATGAACAACTAAGTCTATCAAATAAAGAATCTTTATTTAGTAGATCTTGTTTTTGTCTCTTTTTGTGTGCTCTTTTTATACTAGATTTTCTAGTATCTTGTCCCCATTGAAATTCAAAAAACTAGAAAGCTATGCTCCTCTTGGGTTAGGCAGCTCCAAGCTAGTTTGACGAGTTTTTCAACGAGGATAATAGAGTTTTGACAGTGACTTTGGGCTCTACTAGATAAAGTAGAGCTTTTTGTTATGCACTATCGACATTCTAGAAAGGGCAACAATATGATAAAAATCAATCATCTAACCATCACGCAAAACAAAGATCTTCGAGACCTTGTATCTGACCTAACCATGACTATCCAAGACGGGGAAAAAGTTGCTATTATTGGTGAAGAAGGAAATGGTAAATCGACTTTACTACGAGCTTTAATGGGGGAAGCATTGCCTGATTTCACTATCAAGGGAGACATCCAGTCTGACCTTCAGTCACTGGCCTACATTCCTCAAAAGTTACCTGAGGAGCTAAAAAATAGGACTCTACATGACTACTTCTTTTTGGATTCTGCTGATTTAGACTACAGCATTCTTTATCGTTTGGCGGAGGAGTTGCACTTTGATAGCGACCGTTTTGCTAGCGACCAAGAAATTGGCAGTCTATCAGGGGGCGAAGCTTTGAAAATTCAGCTCATCCACGAGTTAGCAAAACCTTTTGAGATTCTATTTTTAGATGAACCTTCAAATGACCTAGACCTTGAAACGGTTGATTGGCTAAAAGGTCAGATTCAAAAGATTCGGCAAACTGTTATTTTCATTTCCCATGATGAAGACTTTCTTTCTCATACGGCAGATACTATTGTCCACTTGCGACTGGTCAAGCACCGAAAAGAAGCGGAAACGCTAGTCGAGCATTTAGACTATGATCGCTATAGTGAGCAGAGAAAGGCAAATTTTGCCAGACAAAGCCAGCAAGCTGCTAACGACCAGAGAGCCTATGACAAAACCATGGAAAAGCATCGTCGCGTCAAGCAAAATGTAGAAACTGCTTTGCGTAACACTAAAAATGATGTTGCTGGACGCCTATTGGCTAAAAAGATGAAAACTGTTCTTTCTCAAGAAAAACGCTTTGAAAAGGAAGCTCAGTCCATGACCCAAAAGCCACTTGAAGAGGAACAAATTCAACTTTTCTTTGCAGACATCCAACCATTACCGGCTTCTAAAATCTTAATCCAACTGGAAAAAGAAAATTTGTCCATTGGCGAGAGTATTTTAGCTCAGGAGTTACAACTAACGGTCCGTGGCCAAGAAAAAATCGGTATCATCGGGCCTAATGGTGTTGGAAAATCAACTCTGTTAGCCAAGTTGCAACAACTGCTCAGCGCCAAAAGAGAGATTTCGCTTGGTTTTATGCCACAAGATTACCATCAAAAATTGCAATTGGATTTATCTCCAGTAGCCTACCTCAGCCACACTGGACAAAAAGAGGAACTACAGAAAATCCAATCTCACCTAGCCAGTCTCAATTTCAGCTATCCAGAGATGCACCACCAAATCCGCTCCCTATCTGGTGGGCAACAAGGCAAACTCCTACTTTTGGATTTAGTGTTGCGCAAACCAAACTTTCTCCTTCTGGATGAGCCTACACGTAATTTTTCTCCCACTTCTCAACCCGAAATCAGAAAACTATTTGCCTCCTATCCAGGCGGTCTAATCACTGTTTCGCATGACAGACGCTTCTTAAAAGAGGTCTGTACAAGTATCTATCGCTTGACAGATCGTGGTTTGGAAGTTGTTGATTTACAAGATTTATAAATGTTAAACATAGCAAAAATCCAGAGACGACCTCTGGATTCTTTTTACATGTGTTTCAAACGTTCGATTCGTTCTGAGATAGGTGGGTGGGTATAAAAGAGTTTTTGAAGTCCCCCACCTTTCTTCGGATCATTGATATAAAGAGCGCTGCTGGCATCATCAACATGGTGATGCATTGGCTCGCTATTCTCCAACTTGCGCAGTGCATTGATCATCCCTTGAGGATTGCGAGTCAGCTCCACACTGGATGCATCCGCTAGAAATTCCCTCTGACGGGAAATGGCAAGTTGCACCAAAGTTGCTGCGAGAGGTGCTAGAACAATGGCTAAGAGAGAGATAACAAGCATGATAATCTCCAAACCATTTCCATCACGATCATTATCACTCCGTCTGCGACCAGCGCCACCCCACCACATCATCCGTCCTGTCATACTAGACAGAAGAGTAATGGCACTGGCAAGGGCGACAGCAATGGTCGAAATGCGGATATCGTAGTTTCGGATATGACTGACTTCATGCCCCATAACAGCTTCTAGCTCCTCACGATTCATGATAGCTAAGAGACCCGACGTTGCTGCGACTGCTGCATTCTGCGGATTCGAACCTGTTGCAAAGGCATTTAAAGAAGAATCCTCAATGATGAAAACACGCGGCATGGGGATCTGAGCGACCATGGCCATATCTTCTACTACATGGTAGAGGTCTGGGGCTGTTTGCTCATCAACCTCACGCGCCCCATTCATAGACATAATAATCTCTGTCGATTGAAAGATCATGGTCAGAGCGTAGATAAGACCAATAATCAAGGCAATAATCATGCCGCCAAGACCTGAGCGCATGAAGAGATAGCCAACCGCATAACCAACCAAGGTCAAGAGTAGGAAGAAAACCAGCAACAAAATCCAGGTTTTTCGTTTATTGCTCGCAATTTGATCAAACAACATCTTAGTCACCTAAACCACTAAAGTCAACTTTAGGAACTGCCTTTTCCTCTTCAGGTGTTTGAAGGAAGTCTGCAGCTTTAAAGCCAAATAGTCCTGCGATGATGTTACTTGGGAAACTTTCAAGTTTTACATTGTAGTTGCTGACAACACTGTTGTAGAGTTGACGAGAGTAAGAAATTTTATTTTCTGTATTGGTCAACTCTTCTTGCAATTTGATAAAGTTGGCACTAGCTTTCAAGTCTGGGTAATTCTCTGCTACTGCAAAGATACCAGAAATCTGGCGGGTAAGGGCATCACTGGCCTTCATAGCTTCAGCTGGTGAAGTTGCTGCGGCTACTTGTCTACGAAGTTCTGTTACTTTTTCCAAGGTAGAACCTTCATATTTCGCATAGCCTTTGACTGTTTCAATCAAGTTTGGGAGGAGATCATTACGACGCTTCAACTGAACATCTATCTGGCTCCAAGCCTCCTTGGTCTGCATACGATTTTTAACCAAACCGTTATAGCTAACAATCACAAAAATAACAATCAGAGCCAAAACTCCAAGAATAATCCAAGTCATAATCTTATTCCTTTCTGCTTTTAGATTACTACCAGTATATCAAAATTTTATTGAATATGGTAAAATAAGATGATACTAGAGAAAGAAAAAGACTATGAAACCAGAAACATTTTACAGCTTGCTCGCTGAGCAAAATATTCCACTTTCGGACCAGCAAAAGAACCAATTTGAACGGTATTTTGAGCTCTTGGTCGAGTGGAATGAAAAGATTAACCTGACCGCTATTACAGATAAAGAGGAAGTTTATCTCAAACATTTTTATGATTCGATTGCACCTATTCTGCAAGGCTTGATTTCAAATGAAACTATCAAACTTCTTGATATCGGAGCGGGGGCAGGATTTCCTAGTCTACCCATGAAAATCCTCTATCCTCAGTTAGATGTAACCATCATTGATTCGCTAAATAAGCGCATCAACTTCCTTCAGCTTTTGGCTCAAGAGCTGGATTTGGAAGGTGTTCACTTCTACCATGGACGGGCAGAAGACTTTGCCCAAGACAAGAACTTCCGTGCCCAATTTGATGTGGTGACGGCTCGTGCGGTTGCCCGCATGCAGGTTTTGTCTGAACTGACCATTCCCTATCTTAAAGTCGGCGGAAAACTATTGGCACTCAAGGCCAGCAATGCTCCTGAGGAATTGCTAGAAGCCAAGAACGCTCTCAACCTCCTCTTCAGCAAGGTCGAAGACAATCTCAGCTACGCTCTACCAAATGGAGATCCGCGCTACATCACTGTGGTCAAAAAGAAAAAGGAGACGCCTAACAAGTACCCAAGAAAGGCTGGCATGCCCAATAAACGCCCGCTTTAAACAATGGTGCACCCTTGTTTAAAGTTCAGAAAACCATTTACAAAATCAACTTCGCTCTCACATTTCTAGGCTCGGGAAAAAAATGATTTACAAAATCATACCTCGCTCTCGTATTTCTAGGCTCGGGAAAAAATGATTTACAAAATCAAACCTCGCTCTCGCATTTCCGGGCTCGGGAAAAAATGATTTACAAAATCATTTTTTTCTGCTATACTATCACAAGCAAAGGTTTTTAATGTCATCCTGTGAGGTGACGAAGGCGCAGATTTATATAAATTTTTAAAAGATAGCTATTTTTTAAAAAGTCTTACTCTGAGGGCCTATTGCTGCAAAATAATGGGCTCTTTTTTGGTGCCCAAAAGTGAGGTTTTTATGAAACAGGAATCAACTGTTGACTTGTTACTAGACGTTGATCAACGTCCTTCTGCTGGTAAAGGTATTCTTCTAAGCTTCCAGCACGTATTTGCCATGTTTGGTGCAACCATTCTCGTTCCCTTAATTTTGGGAATGCCCGTATCGGTTGCTCTCTTTGCATCCGGTATTGGAACACTTATCTACATGATTTCTACTGGCTTTAAGGTTCCAGTTTATCTAGGTTCTTCATTCGCCTTTATCACGGCTATGTCTCTAGCCATGAAAGAAATGGGGGGCGATGTATCTGCTGCTCAAACGGGGGTAATCTTGACTGGTTTGGTCTATGTCCTTGTAGCAGCAAGTGTTCGTTTTGCAGGTACAAAATGGATTGATAAACTCTTGCCCCCAATCATTATCGGACCTATGATTATCGTTATCGGTCTTGGTCTTGCTGGTTCTGCTGTAACGAATGCTGGACTTGTAGCAGACGGAAACTGGAAAAACGCCCTTGTAGCCGTTGTTACATTCTTGATTGCCGCCTTTATCAATACAAAAGGAAAAGGTTTCCTCCGAATCATTCCTTTCCTCTTTGCCATCATCGGTGGGTACATCTTCGCTATGATGCTTGGTTTGGTTGACTTTACCCCAGTCCTTCAAGCAAACTGGTTTGAAATTCCTGGTTTCTACTTGCCATTTAGTACAGGTGGTGCCTTTAAAGAGTACAACTTGTACTTCGGTCCTGAAACAATCGCCATCTTGCCAATCGCTATTGTAACAATTTCAGAACACATCGGAGACCACACAGTTTTGAGCCAAATCTGTGGCCGTCAATTCCTGAAAGAACCAGGACTTCACCGTACGCTTCTCGGTGACGGTATTGCAACATCTGTATCTGCTTTCCTCGGTGGACCAGCCAATACGACTTACGGTGAAAATACAGGGGTTATCGGGATGACTCGTATCGCTTCTGTCTCAGTTATCCGTAACGCAGCCTTTATCGCCATTGCTCTTAGCTTCCTAGGTAAGTTCACTGCCTTGATTTCAACCATTCCAAATGCTGTGCTTGGTGGCATGTCCATCCTTCTCTACGGAGTTATCGCCAGCAATGGTTTGAAAGTTTTGATTAAAGAACGCGTTGACTTCAGTCAAATGCGTAACCTCATCATTGCTAGTGCCATGTTAGTACTTGGACTTGGGGGAGCCATCCTCAAACTTGGGCCAGTTACACTTTCAGGTACTGCTTTATCAGCCATGACAGGAATCATCTTGAACTTGATCTTGCCACACGAAAATAAAGACTAATCATCTATACAAATCATAACCACCCGTCTAACGGGTGGTTTGCACCAGGGCTATAAGCCCAAATCACCAGCCAGCGCCTAAAGACGCTGGCTTTCACGTTGTTCAAGCCTCATTGCTCTTGACTCGTCACTTGCCTCTTAAAGAGACCTTGGTACTACTTACCACTATCCCTAAAGGGATCCTCATATTCTTTTACACTTAATTTATCTAGTGCTATATCATGCTTTTCCTGTTCTTGAATATATTTCTTAATTGTGGCTTCATTAAGCCCTACTGTACTTACATAATAACCTTCTGCCCAGAAATGCCGATTCCCAAACTTGTACTTGAGGTTGGCGTGTTTGTCAAACATCATGAGTGCACTTTTACCTTTTAAATACCCCATGAAACTTGAAACACTTATCCTCGGTGGAATACTGACTAACATATGTACATGGTCTGGCATTAAGTGACCTTCGATAATCTCAACACCTTTATAACTACATAATCGATGGAATATTTCTCCCAAACTGCTTCGATATTGATTATAAATTACTTTTCGTCTATACTTAGGGGTGAACACAATGTGATATTTACACATCCACTTTGTGTGTGATAAACTATGTGCCTTTTGTGCCATATTTTTCTCCTTTCGCTTTACAATTGGCTTGAACACCTTTATTGTATCGCGTTTGGAGTTTTTTGGTATAACCT
>CAUSWL010000028.1:0-15325 GCA_963535345.1 uncultured Streptococcus sp. | reverse complement strand
TCCTTAATCTTCACTGGCTATACCAGTGCGAAACTGGGAAAAGCACCAACCAAGCAAGCCATGCTTCGCAATCTCATCATTGGCCTTCTCACCATGGGTGTGACATACTTCTTCGGACAACTCTTTAGTATCTAAAAAGCTGAGACTTCTGTCTCAGCTTTTCTTATGCTTCTAATAGAGCTTGTGCTTGTTTTTTCAATCCTTCCACTGCTTCATCTGTCAAGATCAATTCACCTGTTCCCCAGGCTTCTGGGTTCACGGTTGTTCCAGTAAACTCTCCAACCACTTGAGTCCGAACGAAAGGCAAGAGCGCTTGGTATGCCGCAAACATTGGTTCGTGTCCAGCATTGGCAACTGAAGAAACCGTTACGATCTTGTCTTGAAGGGCAGATGGACCACGAGTTTCTGACAGGTCAAGGGCACGGCTAAGCCAGTCGATCAGGTTTTTCACTACACCTGGAATAGCAAAGTTATAGACTGGCGAGAAGATCCAGATGGCATCCGCAGCAAGAACCGCATCACGCGCTGCTTGCACTGCTGGTAAGGTTGGCGTTTCCAAATCTTGGTTCATCATTGGGATGTCTTTGTAGTCCAAGTAAGTCACTGTTGCTTTTCCTTCAAGAAGGCTTTCTGCTTTCTTAGCCATTTGGTGGTTAAAAGATCCTTGACGAAGGGATCCGACAATAAATAAAATGTTTTTCATAGTTGCTTCCTCTTTCTGTTGTAAGATTATTTATTACAATAGCTATTATACAGGATCACAATGTAACGTCAAGGATTACAACTCGTATTTTTAAACTTCTATTCCAGTTCACTAGGTGAGGAGCAAGAGGAGTGAGAAAAAAAGGTTGGATAAAAGTTTCCAACCTTCAATAAATCATAACCGTATAAATCTGTAGAGGATCAAGATCCAAAAATAACGAACTCCTGACGATCTTTACAATCCATTTTAGAACTACTTTTTTCTCAGCAAGGTAATTCTCAATCCCAAAATTCTGTTCGCGCTACTACTCCTCGTCAGACGAATCAGTAGCCAACATTTTTTTGATGAATTCGCGGGATAAATCTGTCATTTCAGCAATCATCTCGATACTCATCCCCTTCAAAGCCAGTTTCTGAATCAGAGACTGCTGACCAGCTTGAACTCCCAACTCCATGCCTTCTTGTCTGCCTTGTTCCAATCCCTGTTCGATACCACGCTCAAGACCTTGTTCGAGACCTTGTTCGAGTCCCTGTTCAAGACCTTTTTTCAACCCTTTCTGAAAACCGGCTTCCAGTTGTTCTTTCCGAAAGGTATCCATGCTCATTTCCCAATTTTCTCTGATACGAATCCGTTCATCAATCATTTCTTTTTCCTCCCTTGTCCAGTTTGATGGGATCAGGAGTGATTCTGCCTGCTCGATCACTTGGTCTGGTTGATGACTGAATGGGCGATTGCCAAAAAATTCAAGCCATTGTCTCCAGTGAGCATTCAACTCCGTATCTCTACTTTCATTATACTTATCCAACTCTAAAAAGGCAACCTTTAACATATTGTGCGCTACTCCATCCTTTCGAGAGCTATAAAGAGGTGTCCCATCTACCGTATGGCGCATTTCATAGACATTGACGGGTGAATCTAAATGAGGAAAAATACTTCTCTCCAGGATAGCGATCCCGTAGACCGGCTCCAGCTCCTGGTACATAGAATGGGTTGCCCCTTTCTTTCGCTTACGTTGGACATTTTCTACCAGCTGATTGGCTAAATAATAGTGGAAACGATTCAAGAAATACTCTTGCTTCAAAACTTGAATCTCAATGATCACTTCGAGCCCACTATCTAGTCTTGCTCTCACATCAACAGATGTTTCAAAAGGAAGATCTCCTAAAAAGCCCTGCTCATGGATCTGGTCTCCTTCTAAAATCTCAACGGACTCTACTGGCAGATCCAATACTTCGCGGATGAATTTGGCTGTCACATCCGGCAGACTAAAAATCTTTTTTGCCATTAAATCCAAGGTGGGCGATACATACTCGTGTCGTTTCTTCATAGCAACCTCCAATGATTTCGTGTAGGGAATCCCCTCACTTATACCATTCGAAAAAATTGCAGAAAAAAGGGAGTGGGAAAGAACTCCGTAAAATAAAAAAAGTTGAAAAGGTTCCCCAAACCTTTTCAATCTTCCCACACCCGCATAGTTGAGTAGGGCTGTAAAAGCTGATGAAATTAGCGTAGTAGAGCCCACTCAACCACTGCGTCTTGCTCGACAATCCAAAAATAATTGAGAGGCTAGGACTTTTGTCCCAGCCCCCTCACTTTTATGCATGCTCCAATCCTTTTCGCGTGTTTTCCTTGATAGTTTCGGCTGAATGGAGTAATTTTTCTTTTTCTTCTTCTGTCAAATGCAAATCCAATCGTTCAAGAATTCCTTTTCGACCCACGATCGCTGGGTAGCCAAGATAGGTTCCATATTCTGGACGAAAGTTAGACACTGGCATTTCCTCGTGGCTATCATTGATCACAGCTTCTGCTAAGCGTTGGGCTGCTGCTGCAATCCCAAAATTGGTATAGAATTTGCCAAAGAAAACCGTGTGACCCCCTCGCAAGGACTCGTAGTTGATGGCGTCAAGCTCTTCTTGAGAGAAGAGATCGGTAATAGCATGTCCCTTAACACGGACCTGACTCCAAGCGACAAATTGAGAATTCCCATGCTCACCGAGGTTGTAGCCTGATACACTAGCAGGAGAAACCTGCAAACGATCCGCAACTGCACGCTTCATCCGAGCTGTATCCAGCAAGGTCCCTGTCCCAATCACCTGTTCTTTTGGAAGGCCGGTATATTGTTGATAGAGTTGAGTAACGGCATCAACTGGATTGGTCACTACCAATAAGACCCCACTAAAGCCAGAAGCCTTCAAATCACGCGCTACTTGCGCCACTTGCTTACTGGTAAAGGGAAGCTCCGCAAAACGGTCATCAGTGTTATTAGCCTGCAACTCGATATTTCCAAGAGTCGACACCACGACATCCGCATCTTTTAAAGCCGCGTAGTCATTGACCGTGATATGCACCGGATACCCCGTATTGGCAACTGTATCACAGAAATCCAAGGCATCTGCCTTGACCTTTTTCTCATTGGTATCAATCAATACCAAGTGATCACAGGTGTGTTTCAAAATCATGCTGTGGGCCAAGGTCGCACCCACATGCCCCAAACCAATAATACCAATTTTTCTTGTCATCAGAATCCTCTTTTCTAGTATCGATCACACTGTTGGTGAGGATAGCTCTTTGTTGACTCTATTCTACCACAATTCTAGAAAGGCGGATTGAAAAAATGGGAAAATTTTCAAGTTTTTTTCAAAAAGAAAAGAGGCGCTGCCTCTTTTAACGACTCAGGAAAGAAGATTCTCAATCTCTTCAAGCGATAAACCTGTCATCTCTGAGATAAGATCAGGTGTCATTCCTCGTGAGACCATTTTGCGGATTAACTGCAGACGTTCTTCATTACGACCTTGTTCCAGGCCTTGTTCCAAGCCTTGTTCTAAACCTTGTTCCAGACCTTGTACTAGACCTTCTTCGCGCGCTTCGTCTATAGCCGTCTCCAGGGTCATATCATAATTTTCTTGAATACGAATACGCTCGTCTATCATGGTCTTCTCCTCCTTGGTCCAGCTAGATGAATCTAATAATGAATCTGCGTGGGCTACAGCCTGACTGGGAGCTTTTGTGAAGGGAAGATTCCCAAAAAACTCCAACCACTGTCTACCTGCATCTGTCAGGTTCTCATCTTTATTATACTTGTCTAGCTCTAAAAAGGCAACCTGCAGAAGATTTTGGTGCTTGCCATTTTTATAATAGGCCTTGAGTTGCTTGCCAGAGCGGCTATTGGTCAGCCAGTATTTGTTGATGGCGGCCTCTTCGTCCAGTAAGAGCGACTTCTCCAAAATCGCAATCCCATAGACGGGCTCCATCTGCTCGTACATCTTATGTGTCTGGCCTTGCTGGCGCATTTTTTGCACATTCTCCACCAGCTGATTTGCCAAATAGTAATGGAATCGATTCAAGAAATACTGCTGCTTGCGAATCTGGATCTCGATGATCACCTCGGTCCCGTCATGGAGCTTGGCTCTCACATCCACCGCAGTGGAGAACAAGTCATCCTCCTCATAGGCCATGCTGTGGGGCTGGCTTCCCTCCACAATCTGAGCGTCCGCTACATCCAGCTCTAAAATATCTCGAATAAATGCTGCCGTCACCTCCGGCAAACTAAAAATTTTCTTGGCCATGATATCCAAGGTCGGCGATACATGCGCGTGTCTCTTTTGCATCCCTGCTCCTTTTCGATAAAAAATAGAGGGAAGGTCCCTCTACTTCTATCATTCGAAAAAAATTTGGGAAATAGCGAAAGGAATATCCTTTACCTACTACCATCTCCTCACACCCTAGCCCTTAAAATCTTGGACAAATTTCTTGAGTTTGGCATCGGCTTCTGGTGTCGTTCCATGAAGCTGGCTGAGCATATCTAAGAGGGAGGCTGTCTGAGTCTCAATCGTTGCGTTGGTTTGGTTGATCTTAGCCACAATATCTGTCAGTGGCTCAACTTCTTCTTCCTCAAAGGTATCCACATAACGTGGGATATTGAGGTTGTAGTCATTTTCGACGATCTCCTCAAAGCTAGCTAGATGGGCAAACTTATCCATATCCTCTCTACTCTTATAGGCCTGGAGGATCTTCTCGATATGGGCATCCGTCATGATGTTCTGGTTCTTGCCCTTGTCAAATTCCTTAGAAGCATCGATAAAGTAAACGTCCCGATTGGTCCGGTTCTTTTTGAGAATGATGACCGTCGTTGGGATGCTGGTATTGAAGAAGATATTGGCAGGAAGACCGATTACGGTATCAATGGCCCCTTCTTCCAGCAAGGCCTTGCGAATGGTTCCTTCAGCATTGCCACGGAAAAGAACCCCGTGAGGGAGGACGATGGCCATCACACCATTGTCTTGTTTCAAGTGATAGTAACCATGCAAGAGAAAGGCGAAGTCAGCCTTGGACTGAGGCGCGAGCTTGCCAAATGGGGAGAAACGAGGATCTTGGAGGAAACCGGAGCTTGCAGACCACTTAGCTGAGTATGGTGGGTTCATAAGAACCCCATCAAAGTTGGTCGGCTCCTGAGTCGGCCAGTCTTCATCCAGCGTATCGGCATTGTGCAAGAACTGGTTTTCCACCGGAACCCCGTGTAGAATCATGTTCATCCGTGCCAGGTTATAGGTTGAGGTATTAAGCTCCTGACCAAAATACTGGACGGTTTGAGGCTGGTGAGAAAACTTCTTGGCATTGAGCAAGAGCGAGCCTGATCCCATGGTGGCATCGTAGATGGTAAAGCCTTGCTCGTCTTCACGCCCTAAAAAGGCAATCTGGGTCATGAGTTTGGCAACAGGCTGGGGTGTATAGAACTCTCCTGCTTTCTTTCCAGAGTCGGTCGCAAACTGACCAATCAAGTACTCATAAGCATCCCCAAGCATATCACCCGCATGACCTGCCACGTCCAACACTGCCAATTCTTTCATGACTGCACCCACTACAGAATTTGCTTTTTGGGGAGTAGCCCCTAGTTTCTTGGAGTAGAGATCAATGTCCTCAAAGAGGTTCTCATAGAGGTCATCACATTGTTCAATGTCTCGGAAACCCTGAGCTAGATCTTCCAGCTGGAAGGTCCCTTCATTGACCCGGTCCACCAAGGCCGTAAAGGTCAAGTCTGGCTTGATAAAATAATTGATCTCATCTGTGACGACGGAGATCAGCTCCTCTTGAGAGTCTGGATCCTCATAGTAGGACCGGTAAAGCGCCAAGGCTTCATCCAGACTATCTGTCTCTTTCTCCATAGTCTCCGCCACGAAGAAGAGCAATTTATCTGAGAGGTACTTGTAAAAGATCATCCCCAAAAGGTAGGACTTATAGTCATTGGCATCCATCTTAGAGCGGAGCACATCCGCTGAGTTCCACAGGGCTTGGTAAAGCGACTGGGAGGTTTGTGTTGTTTCCATAGTAATTCTTTCTGATTTCTTTTAGACCTTTTCTTGTTCCAGTGGGACGACAGCGAGGGTCTTGCCCAGACTGGCTAAGACTTTCAAAACCGTGTCCAATTGAGGACTGGTCTTTCCTGTCTCCATCCGAGCGATGACCGGTTGACTGACCCCACTGAGTTCTTCTAGTTTCTTTTGGCTAATGCCCTTTTCATGCCGAGCCTCGATCAGCTCTGTCATAATCGCGACCCGCAGATCACTTTCCAGGATTTCTTCCTTGGTGAAGAGCTCTGCTCTCACATCTTTCCAATTGCTGCCGATGGCACTATTCTTCATCTCTTAGCCCTCTTTCCTTCAAATCTTGCAACTCCCGCTTGGCTTTCTCGATCTCTCGTCTAGGTGTCTTTTGCGTCTTTTTGACAAAATGATGCAGTAAGACAAAGCTCCCATCCAGCCAAGCCACGAATAAAATCCGATCCCTCAAGGGTCTCAACTCCCAGATCTCCGCATCCAGATGCTTGATGTAGGGTTGGCCAGCACGTGTTCCCTGCTGGCTCAACAGTTCAATATAGTCGTTGAGCTTGTTGAGTTTGATCCGGCTGTCCTTGTTATCGCGACGAGCTAACTCCCTCATATAGTCCAAGACCGGCTGATTCCCTTGTTTGTCCTTATAAAAATAAATAGCGTGCACAAAGCAACCTCTTTTCGAAATTATTATAACTCTAAAGTTATTAAAAGTAAATACTTTTAAGTTATTAAATACTAAGGAGCACCCTTTGAAAGAATCAAAGGGGCTCACTTATACTATTCGAAAAAGGCTGTGCTTATGGATGCTGATAAAGGGAATTTTTGAAGGTTAGATAAACATATCCTGCAAGAGTTTCTTTTTGAGTGTTTCAAGTTGAGAAATTTTTTCTTGGTGAGAATTGATGAGGTTGTCTAGATTTGAGAAGTAGGAGCCGATGGCTTGTTGTTCGGCAATTGTTTGTGGAATTGCAAAAATAGTAGAAGAAACCGACTTCCAATCAGATCGTGGCATTTTTGTACCAGAGGTGTCATTAGCAACCTTTTGATAGCGATGTGATTGAACTAAATAATAAATGAAATTTGAATCATTTCCATTTGGATCAAATACCCAAAAATCTCCTAAAGCTACTCCCTCAAATTTCGGCAAAAGCCAATTATTTAAGTACGGACGTAATTTCCCATATAATGTGTATCCAGGTTTAAAGTGTATACCTTTACGATTATCAAATTTGCTACTGATATCTTTATTCAGTCGACCTTGGCCAGAAATAATATCCTCAAACTCAACCTTTGGCAATGAATCAGAGTCAGAACTTTGAGTAACTCTTTTTACAAGTTTACTAAATTTCTTTTCTTCCCACTCACCTTCAAATCCTTCTATACGAATCTCAGGAACGGTCTGTCCAGCTTTAGGAAACATCTTGGAGAGCATGGTCGCTTTGAGAGATTGGTAGTTGGCGAGGTTGTCCTTGTAGCTAGTCAGAAGGTCGTCAAGGGTGCGGAAAAGGGAGCCGATTGCAGTTTGTTCTTCTAGGCCAGGTAAATACAATTCAATACTTTTAACTATTGCAGCAGAAAGATTCCCTTGCCCACCTTGTAGATATTTTTCCAAGATATTATCTTTCTCTTTTTTCAGATAATTCATAATAAACTCAGAAGAATATTCTCGATTAGGCTTAATAGCAAGTATAGCCTGATTTATAGCACCATTTATCTGACTTATTGCTACCTCTCCACTTGTTGCACCATACAGTGCATATAAAATATCACCTTTTTCTACCATTTTTGCTGAAGAGTTTTTCAAAGCTTCATCACTTATAAATAATTCTGTTTGCTTTGATTTAATTTCTCCAGAACGGATAAAAGGAATATTTCCTTCATAATAAGCCTTATTACTTGATTTTGGAGTCCCTCCTGAAAAACTAGTCGTTATATCTCCTATTGTTTTTCTTTCAAGAGAATTATCATATCCCTTAAATCTAATTTTTGGATTATTATGTTGATTCATTTAAAATCTCCACTAAAATACATCTAACAAAACCATGGCATAAAATGAGGAATAACCCCGTTCTTATATAGAGTAACCTTTTCTTTACAATATTTGTAAAGATTTTGGTTTCTATTATCTTTTAAATAGGATAATAATGATTCTAAATCGACAAAATTTTCCTCTTCAAAAAAGAACATCGGCGGTAATAAAGCATCTTTGCTTTTACCACATGCAAACATTTCCAATGCTAAAAAACCATCAGAATACCCTCGATCATAATATGCTCGTAAATATTCATTTTCATTCATCCTTTGGTTATATAAAAGTAAATAGCTACGAACAACTTTATGAATATTTTGTGGCATTAACATTCTTCCTGACTTTTTATCGGCATGACACCTCTGAAAAGCATGAATTAGGCCATCTTGATAAGCAATACTTAATAAAAGTTCGGGATATTCTTGTAAAATTTTATGAAATTTTTTATCATCCATCCACTTAACATGCTCATTTACCAAAGTATCATTTGCATATTCAGTAAATTGGTATAACTCGCTATCAAAAATTATTTTTCTTTTAATAAGTTCCTTTTTTAAAGAATTTACAAAATACGTCCCATCAGTAATTATTGGAATTATATTTTCGGGGTGATTATCTAACCACTTTTCATCAATTGTAACTAAATAAAATTGATTAGCAAACTGTCCCAAATCATCTGAAAGAATTTCAATAATTTTATTCAAATCTTCGTCACCAAAAGAAAAACCTATAAACACCACTGTCTTTGTAGATAAAATTGTTTTTAATCTGTCACCAATAGGCTTTGTTGATAATTTTAAATAACAATTTTCATAATCTGCATCGGTAGCAATAATTGATCCTAAATTCTTAATAGAGCCATGAATTTTAAATACTCTTTTTTCAAACGTATCCCACAGAGCAACGTCCTCATTGTAAATAATTGGGAACATGTCACAATTATCCTCAAAAAGACAATCCCAATTAGTCGTTATCACTGTTTCAATTTGAGGAATTTGTGAAACTTCAGTATGGAACTCAGATGCTATTCTGTACAATTCAGGAAAATTCTCAATCATCTGAAATCTCTTATTTATTTTTTGAAATAATTTTTTCCGACCATTATAAACATTACTACAGTATAGGCTCATAAGTGATGAAAAAGATAAATCATCTCTCACGTTAATTTTATCTTTTTTTAATTCTTCAAACACATCTGTATAAAATGTGTAAGGCATGACTTTTTTAGATTCTGTGCTAATACCTGCCCCACAAAATAGTACCAAATTTTTATTAATAACAGCTTGAATAATATCTTCAGGTAAAATAAAATCTCTATTATTCAAACATTGAAAGCAACCTTCTATATTTTCTCCACTAACATTTGTCATAATTATAATCCATTCTCAATTAACTTAATTTTTTATATAAAATCCATCGTAATTAATTATCTTGTAAATAATAGAATTAATTCTATCAATTTCATCATCCACTATTTTCATTAAATTCTTAAAATTTATTTTAGTTTCATACTCAACCATATCTATAAAGTAACTACTAGAATTTAAAAAAATTAGTTCGGGAAATGATTGAATCTTGTAGTGAAATATATTATTTCTTAAGCTACAATTATTTGGAAAATACTTGTTTTTAACTTTAAAAGTACACTTGAAATCATCCTCATATTCTTTTTTTAGATATTCATTGTATTTATTATGTACTTTTAACAGATGATTAACACTTACAAGATAAGTTTGAATTTTTGATCTATAAAATAGAATACCTTTAGAATTAAATACTTCTGATAATACACTAGTTATAAAATTATTCTGACATAATACATTGAAAAGCTGTAATTGAACCTCCATTGGAAGATTTCCTTGCAAAATATTTCTACGTTTCTCATCAATAAGAAAATAATCTTTATGGCTCATGTTATTACTGTCTAATTTGATTTTAGAACCTTTAGAAATAGAATTTGATTTATTAAATAGTTTTATTATATATTCAATAATAAATCCAATATGTTTAGAATACTCAAAAATAACCTTTTCTATTTCTAATGACCATGTTTTAAAAGATACATTTTCCTCAAACTTTATAAAATCTTCAAAATAAAGAAACTGTTGACTGGTATTTCCAAAAGGAATATTATTTATACTAAAAACTCCAAAGTCACATTGCCCAAACAAATAAACAAAAAGTTTTTGTAAAGCATTATAATCTGTTTGAAGTATGGCTTTAAATTCTTCCGAATTCTTTCTTAGTAGTTTACCAGCCTTTGATAATTTTTTATCAGAGTATAATTTTAATCCAACCCTAGAACTTTTTAGTAATTCCTCAAAATTATAATCCCCTGTTTTAAAGACATCCATTTTTACATCTTCATCCTTAAATATTTCAAGCCATCCTAAACAAATAGATGAGATAATTGGAATTAAAGCAATATAAATTTCATTATTGCTAGCTTCATCTTTGGAATTATAAATAAATTCTAAAATTTGTCTTAATTCTATAGTTTCCTCTAGCAGAATTGATTTGGATACTTCGTGTAGACATTTTTGTTTCATTATTTAGCCATTCTAACGCTTTTCTATCTCACATATTGTCATTTTATATACTTACAAAGTATAAATAACAAAATTTAGAAATTATATTCAATATTTTTGTATTATATTTTTAGTACTTTTTTGCAATAAACGTTAAAATTATCGTTTATAATTTTACCTAAATCGTCAATTAAATTAACTGATCTATTTTCAATATTAGATTTTTCAAAATTATCTCCTCTAAAAACTTTGTTAATGTAAAAATATAACTCATCCTCATCACGTAACACTCTCTTTTTTTCTTCAAAATTTTTATCTGAGATTTTTACATTTGTATCCCTATGTAACAAGGTTAAATTCCCTAATTTATTCTTGTCTGAATCTTTCTTTTCAAAATTACTTTGGGGTATAATATGTTCCAACTGCCAAATTGATTTACCTTTATGATCTAATTCTGTAAAATCTACTGATTTCCCATTACTTTCAAATTTCTCAATACTGATAAGTAAAAATCGCGTAAAATGTGTATGAGTCCCTCGATAATAATTATCCCTGTCTCTTGATTCATCCTGAACAAATTTCAGAAATACTTCTTGATAACTATTCAATTTTTTATAACCGTGTTTATTTGATTGATCTTCAAAATACTTTCGGAAACCTTTACCAAATACTTTTTCAAAACTATCTAATAATTTATCCACATTATCTCCCTTACCTCCCCACTCTCAGTGGTTCAATCACTTCTTCGATCAGTTGGGTATAGGCTTCTTTGATTTGTTTTTTGTAGCTGAGTGGATTGAGGGCATCGGCTACTTCTGCCTTGTAATCTTTGTAGCGTTGGCTCTTGGTCAGCTGGCTTTCGCCGGCTTGTTTTTTGGCGCCCTTACGGTAGTGTTGGATATAATAGCGCAGCTCGTCGGCTCCGATATACCAGCGTTTGGCAAAGCTTACAATATGGCTATCAATGACAGATTCGATCATCTGGTCCAAGACTCCGGTGATGGATTGTCCTCGGTAGCGTTCGGGCTCTTCTTGGACCTGGGTCCAGAGGTTTTGGATGATCTCCGCTAGGCTTGGATTGGTCCGGTTCAGGCTCTCGATATAGCTATCCACGGTCGCGATATCCTTGTCACTCAGGGTCTGCTCGTCATTCTTCTCCTGCTGGATCATACTCTGGATCAGCATCAGGATATAGGCATAGTTGATCTCATCGACTTGGACAGACTCCAGCTCATAGTGGATATCTAGCTCATCTTGGCTGTCCACTTCTGGGTCCCTGCTCTTGATCTCCGCCAGGATATTTTGATAGAGACCCAGATAGGCTTCGAGCTGGCTGTCGCTGAGACCCGTTTCCCGATAGATCTCTTCCTTATCATACTCTGAGTAGACGCGGATCGAAGCTTGGTACTTGTCAAAGACCTGAAAGGCTTTAGCGACCTTACGGAGCTGGGCTGTTGGGGCCTGCTCGAGGGCAATCCCCTCTTCTTCGAAATCAGTGACTTGGCCTTTAAACTCTACCCAGGCTTTTAAGAAGTTGCGCTTCTCTTCTTCCCAGCTTGGTGCCAGGACCTCATTTTCTCCCCCATTGGAGTAGAGCTTGAGGGCATTGTCGACGGCTTCCTTAAAGGCTTGAGGACGCTGGAAGGTGATGATATGGCCGAAGTGCTTCTTGTCATCAAAGATCCGATTGGTCCGGCTAAAGGCCTGGATCAAATCCTGTGGGCGCATAGGCTTGCGATCGATAAAGAGCGTAGAAAGACAAGGTGCATCAAAGCCGGTCAAGAGACGGTCAACCACGATGACCAGGTCCAACTGCTCATTGCGATAGAGGTACTTGTCCTGTTTTCTAGCCAGGCGATTGTTGACATCGGTATTAAAGCCCCGCAGATCTGCTAGGCTAAAATGCGTCCCAAATTCTTGGTTGTAGTCCTCCATGACCTGCTTCATGTGGTCTTGGTAGCCGATGGACTCTTCTTCATTTTCAGACACCGAGTAGGTGATGGTAAACTTTGGAAAATCTGGTAAATGGCGTTTGACCCGTTCGGAGACCTTGACCCTCTCCTTGCCAGCGAGAATACTCTTGAGCAGATTATAATAAGCCTGTGCTCGTGGGATGGACTTGACTGTCAAAATAGCTTCATAGCTCTTTCCAACCCCTTTAGGGATATTGAGCTGTTGCTGGCTCTTATTGAGGATGGCATCGAGGACCTCTAGCATGTGCTCCTTGTCCTCATAGGCCTGGTCTGGGATCTCTTCTTCTAGGAGATCAGAGATGATGGTATTGCGATAGTCGACCTTAAAGCCTAGAACCGCTCCATCATGGATGGCTTCCTTGACTGTGTATTCATGTAGGCGGTCGCCATACTGTTGGTGGGTGGTCTGAGCCAGGTCTCCCACTTGTTTGCGTTTGTTTTCCTTAAAGATCGGAGTTCCTGTAAAGCCGTACCAGAGAGAGTTCTTGAAGTAGGCCTTGATCTCCTTTTGCGTCTGTGGTGTGACCGCCCGGTGGCACTCATCCACGACAAAGGCCACGCGCAACTCCTTGATCTTCCCAGCATCTCGCTGGTACTTCCCTTCTTCGAACTTACGCATCATGGTCGTAATTTTCTGGATGGTCGTGACCACCACGCGCTTGTCATTGCCCCCTAGACGCTTGACCAGTTCATGGGTATTGTCCGTCTCGTCGATGTCAATGACATCATTGGCCGCATACGAGAGGAAGGACGAAGTCGTCTGCTGGTCCAGGTCTCTGCGGTCGACGACAAAGATGGTCTTTTGAATGGCTGGGATCTGCAAGAGATTGCGAGCGACCTTGTAAGAGGTCAGGGTCTTGCCTGAACCGGTCGTATGCCAGATATAGCCCGACTCTTGACGGCGGGAGGCTTCCTGCACAGCCTCGATGGCATGGATCTGGTAGGGACGCAGGAGGATGAGGGCCTTCTTGCTATCGTCGATGACCGAGTACTGCATGACCATCTGGTGGGCCCGAGGGATGGAGAGGACCTCATGAGCAAAGCTATTGAGATCGATCATGGGTTGGTTGTCCTTGTCCACCCACTTGGTCAGGAATTGCTTGTTTAGCTTGCTTTCACGGGCTGCAGCGATATAGCGTGTGTCGATTTTATTGGTCACGACAAACATCTGTAAGCTGGAGTATATGCCCCGGAACTTTCCTTCACGGTCGTACTTTTTGATCTGGTGAAAGGCATCTAGAAAGGCCACTCGTGGACTCTTAAGTTCGATATGGATGAGGGGCAGGCCATTGATCAGAAGGGTCGTATCAAGCCGTCGATCCTGGTCTAGCGGATAGGCCTTGTCGCGTTCGACTTGATTGACCACTTCATAGCTCGACTTACCAGCAGCGATATTGTCCCGCCAGATGACCGCGAGACGGATAGTCCCTAGACTGGCATCTTCTCGCTGAACTTCTACCTTGGCGATGCCATTTTCACCTGCTAGCCACTTGGCCGCTTCATAATAGCTGACAAAGTTGAGCTGGTTCTTGATCTGGCGCTTTTCCTGATCAGTCAAGGGATGGTCCGCCAGCACAGCGACATTGTTTTGCGCTAGCTTATCAAAAAAATTGTCCCATAACTGGTCTTCATTCTTGAGATCCTCGCGGTAGGTCCACTGACTCTCTCCTGATGTCAATTGTTGGATCAACTGTCTTTCAATCTCAAGTTCTGGAGTTGCTACTGCCTTCATCCGTCTATCCTTTTCCTGTGCATAATCTCCTATTATTATAGCATGTTTGGGAAAGAAATTAACGCTTTCAAAGCATTTTGTTGGGATTTGGCGCAAAAAAACGAACCTGGTCTGGTCCGTTTTTCTTAGTCTAGTTGGATCCCTTTTTCTGCTAGATTCTCCAGGCATTCATGGAGGTAAGTATCCTGGTGCTCAGGATAGATAGGGGTGCTCACAACTTCCTCTTCCAGTTCTGAATAAGCTGGGCAGGTCTTGCCTCGGTAGGTCGGCTCCCACCACTCTGGGCTGACCTTATAGCCACGAGACGTCATCTCCTCCATGATCAAGCGGTGATAGGCATAGAGACGATAGGGCGAGTATTCAAAGACATAGTTGACAGTCGCGTGCTTCTTACCCCAGCCATTGCCTCGAAGGGCGCAGCATTCCCGGTGTTGGCCTAGGAGCTGGGGACGAGGGAGTTTGGGAATCAAGTCTTGGTGCCAGAGTCTCATCTATTGACCTCCTAGTAGCGTCGAGTCTTGTAAGTAGCGATTCGGGTAGCGCTCCAATAGCGTCTGGATTCCCTTGATCAGATCTTCTTGCTGGGCTTGGCCATGCTGGTACTTCTCAAGTAGCAACATAAAGTCCGCCTTTTCCTCTGCAGTCGCCTGCTTTTTGAAATAGCCCCAAATATGCTGAAAGGCATTGGAGACTTGGCCACGATTTTCCGGCAGGGCTAGCGCTTGCTGGATTAGGTCCTCGACGTGGCTGACCTCTACCTGGTCTTGCTTGAGGTACTCCCGGATTTCCTTGTAGAGATTACTGGAACGACTGAGTACCAGGTATTTATTTTTCGCCCATAGGACTTGACAGTGATGTTTTTGATCCACTCGTGTCTCCTTTTGATCTTCTCTATGAATAGTCCTCCCATTATACCATGGAAATGAGTGAAGTCATAAAAAAGAGGCTGGGACAAAAGTCCTAGCCTCTTAATTATTTTTGGATTGTCGAGCAAGACGCAGTGGTTGAGTGGGCTCTACAACGCTGATTT
>CAUSWL010000027.1:0-16867 GCA_963535345.1 uncultured Streptococcus sp. | reverse complement strand
AAAATGCTGACAGGAATTTTGAAGCCCACATCTGGCTTTTGTCGGATTAACGGCAAGATTCCCCAGGATAATCGCCAAGATTATGTCAAGGATATTGGAGTCGTTTTCGGACAACGCACCCAGCTATGGTGGGATTTGGCTCTGCAAGAGACTTACACGGTTTTGAAAGAGATCTATGATGTACCGGACTCGCTTTTCCATAAGCGCATGGACTTTTTGAATGAAGTTTTGGATTTGAAGGAATTTATCAAGGATCCTGTGCGGACTCTTTCACTAGGTCAACGGATGCGGGCGGATATTGCGGCTTCCTTACTTCACAATCCCAAGGTTCTCTTTTTAGATGAGCCGACTATTGGTTTGGATGTGTCGGTCAAGGACAACATTCGTCGGGCCATTACCCAGATTAATCAGGAGGAAGAGACAACTATTCTCTTGACTACTCATGATTTGAGTGATATTGAGCAACTCTGTGATCGGATTTTTATGATTGATAAGGGGCAAGAGATTTTTGATGGAACGGTTAGCCAGCTCAAGGAGACCTTTGGAAAGATGAAGACTCTCTCCTTTGACCTGACGCCAGGTCAAAATCATCTAGTCTCTCATTATGAGGGTTTGCCTGATATGTCCATTGATAGACAAGGAAATACTCTCAATATTGAATTCGATAGTTCCCGCTACCAGTCGGCCGATATTATCAAGCAAACCTTATCTGATTTTGAGGTCCGTGATTTGAAGATGGTAGATACGGATATTGAAGATATTATCCGTCGCTTCTATCGAAAGGAGCTCTAAGATGGTCAAATTGTGGAGACGTTATAAACCCTTTATCAATGCAGGGATTCAGGAGTTGATTAGCTATCGAGTCAACTTTATTCTCTATCGGATTGGTGATGTCATGGGGGCTTTTGTCGCATTCTATCTCTGGAAGGCTGTCTTTGACTCCTCCCAGGAGCCTTTGATTCAGGGCTTCAGTATGGCAGATATCACTCTCTACATCATCATGAGTTTTGTGACTAATCTTCTGACTAGGTCGGATTCTTCCTTTATGATTGGTGATGAGGTTAAGGATGGTTCCATTATCATGCGTTTGCTGAGACCAGTGCATTTTGCGGCCTCTTACCTTTTCACCGAACTTGGCTCCAAGTGGTTGATTTTTATCTCTGTTGGACTGCCATTTTTAAGTGTCATTGTTTTGATGAAAATCTTATCTGGGCAAGGTATTCTAGAGGTGCTAGGATTAACTGTCCTTTATCTCTTTAGCTTAACTCTGGCTTATCTGATTAACTTTTTCTTTAATATCTGCTTTGGATTTTCAGCCTTTGTATTTAAAAATCTTTGGGGTTCCAATCTACTCAAGACTTCCATAGTGGCCTTTATGTCTGGGAGTTTGATTCCCTTGGCTTTCTTTCCAAAGGTCATTTCAGATATTCTGTCCTTCTTACCTTTCTCATCCTTAATTTACACTCCGGTCATGATTATTGTTGGGAAATACGATGCTAGTCAGATTCTTCAAGCACTTTTGCTTCAGCTTTTCTGGCTTATAGTGATGGTGGGCTTGTCTCAGTTGATTTGGAAACGAGTCCAGTCATTTATCACCATTCAAGGAGGATAGTATGAAAAAATATCAACGCATGCATCTGATTTTTATCAGACAATACATCAAGCAAATCATGGAATACAAGGTGGATTTTGTGGTTGGTGTCTTGGGAGTCTTTCTGACTCAAGGCCTAAACCTCTTGTTTCTCAATGTCATCTTTCAACACATCCCCTCGCTAGAAGGTTGGACCTTTCAAGAGATTGCCTTTATCTACGGATTTTCCTTGATTCCAAAGGGATTAGATCATCTCTTTTTTGACAATCTCTGGGCTTTAGGTCAACGACTAGTTCGAAAAGGGGAGTTTGACAAGTATCTGACTCGTCCTATCAATCCTCTCTTTCACATCCTCGTTGAGACCTTTCAGATTGATGCCTTGGGTGAACTCTTGGTCGGTGGCATTCTATTAGGAACAACAGTAACTAGCATCTCTTGGACTCTTCCAAAATTCCTGATTTTTCTAGTCTGTATTCCTTTTGCGACCTTGATTTATACTTCTTTAAAAATCGCGACAGCCAGCATCGCTTTTTGGACCAAGCAGTCAGGTGCCATGATTTACATTTTCTATATGTTTAATGACTTTGCCAAGTACCCGATTTCCATTTACAATTCGCTCCTTCGTTGGTTAATTAGCTTTATTGTACCTTTCGCCTTTACGGCCTACTATCCTGCCAGCTATTTCTTGCAGGACAAGGATGGACTCTGGAATATTGGTGGTTTGATTCTGATTTCCCTTGTTTTCTTTGTTATTTCCCTCAAACTTTGGGACAGGGGATTGGATGCCTACGAAAGTGCTGGTTCGTAAGAGGTAAAGTAAGACTAAAATCAAGAAAGGAACTTATGATGTTTGTAATTAAAGAAGTCAAGGGTGAAGATCAAAAAATGGCAGTTGTCGCTGAGATTTTAAGGGATTTGCCAGAATGGTTTGGAATACCAGAAAGCACGCAAGCCTACATTGAAGGAGCTAAGGATTTACGAGTTTGGGCTGCTTATCAAGAAAGTGATGTAGTAGGGTTTATAAGTTTATCATATTCGAGTGAAGATTGTGCTGAAATTGACTGTCTAGGCGTGAAAAAATCATTCCAAGGTCAAGGAATTGGAAGGGAATTAGTTACGACTATAGAAAGAGAAGCAGTCAAACAAGTGGCCTACCTACAGGTCAAAACAGTCGCAGAAGGTTCAAATAAAGATTATGACCGAACAAATGTCTTTTATCGCAGTCTTGGTTTTAAAAAATTAGAGATTTTTCCGCAACTATGGGATCCACAGAATCCATGTCAGATTCTGATTAAAAAGATCAACTAAAAGTGCTTGACATCCGCTATCAGAGTGCTATACTAAGAAGGTAATCGCCGATTTAGCTCAGTTGGTAGAGCAACGCACTCGTAACGCGTAGGTCACAGGTTCGATCCCTGCAATCGGCATCAAATGATACATTAAAAAGCCTATTGTGACGGGCTTTTTTTGATGTTGAATTGCTTTTTGTACCAAATTTTGTACCAAATTATTTTAAAAGCTTTCGGATGTTTTCAAATTCATCGTTAATTTTTTCTTGTAATGTATGACCATATACTTCAACCAACATGGAAATATCTTTGTGACCCAAAATCTTAGCAATTACACCTAAATCAATTTGCCTATGCCATAAATAACTACCGTAGGTATGACGTGTCCCTTTGGTAGTAATGATAGGTGAGATATTCAGTTTTATTAAAATATTTTTTAATTCTTTGTTAACAGTAGCAATATTTGGAATATCCTGAACATATCCATAATGTTGAAAAATAAAGTTGTTTTGATTAATAATTCCAAGTTCCTTGTTTAATGTTATTTGTGATTTTTTAAGATTTAGCAGTATATCTATTTCTTCGTCAGAAATGGGAATAGCTCGTATCGATGTTTTATTTTTTGGTGGAACAAATTTTCGAGTAGAAGTGTTGTATCTTCTGTATGTCTTAATTATTTTTTCTTCAAAAATTACATCCTCCCAAGTTAAAGCAATAAGCTCACCAAAGCGCATTCCGGTTTTGAAAAGTAAATAAATAACATAGGGTACAACGGATCTTCTATAATCCATCTTTTGTTTTATATGTTCGATGATATCGTTTAAATCTTTATCGCTATGAATATATTTGTCTTCAGCAGGTTGAGACTCTTTTGAAGAGAATAGTTCAGCAAAAAAAGTAAAATCATCAATAAAAACTTTATCTGCTTGAGCTGTTTTAATACATTCTTTAATACTTGTATGTAGCCTTGATAATGTATCCCTGGTTACTGTTTTACCATAATCGTTCATTATTCGCTGATATTTACTTGGTTTTATTTGAGATACAGGTGTGTCTCCAAATAATTTTTTAATGACCTTCTTTCTAATAATGTACTTATTTTTTGTGGTTTGACTGCGCTTGCTTGGAAATATTTTTAGATTAAGCCACTCTTGATATAGTTGGTGTAACGTCATTTTGCCATCAATTGAAAAACCTCTATTCAATTTTCTTAACAATTTTTCTGCTTCGATTTGAGCTTTTTTCTTAGTCTCAAAACCACTTTTATAAGCTAGTGTTTTGCTCGTTTCATCTCGTATAGTATAAGTCCAAAGATTTTTCTTACCCCTTTTTAAGTATCTTACGCTTGCCATTTTATAACTCCATTCCTAGAACTTCCGAGACAGCACTTTTAGGTACAACCATAAGTCGTTTTCGATCGTAGAAGCTATACCCTTTATTCACCATTAGTTCTCTTGCTTGGTGGATAATTTGAATAGCAGTATATTGTTTATAACCCATGTTGACTAAATCTTTTTGTGATATCGTATTATTTGTCATTTTTGATTATCCTTTCTAATGTCCTAAAACATATGTAAATTGTTTTGCGGTTTCCGCATCAAATGTACGGTAACTAATGATCCCTAACCCTTTCACATTACATTCTGAGACGAGAATTGAGCCGTCTGATTTGACCTGTTCCACAAATGAAATGTGTCCGTATATTGGATCAGCTCCAGCCTGTCCAGGGCTAAATGATAGAGCAGAGTGTTCTGTTGGTGTATGGGTTGTTGTGAAACCTGGCTTATTCATCCATTGTCCACCATTTCCCATAAATGGATCAAAGTTGACTCCGACTTGTTTTCCACGGTTGAAGACATACCAGGTACATTGTCCCCAAGGATAGGTACTAGTGATATATCCTGTGGTATCAATAGCTGTTGTCAAACTATAGCCTACAGGTATATCATTTGAAGTTACTCCTCCACCATCTCTAGTTTTTCCTGTAGTTTGTTCAGGAGCTTTTGGTGTTCCTCCATGTTCATCAATGAAAGTATCCAGTTTTTGCATGGTTTCTGCACGTCTTTTTCCTGATCCGGTGGTATCTGTGAAATAGACCCCACCATCAGTTGCTGGATTGAGTGTTCCATTCGCAAACTTTTTAGCCTTATCATCTTGAATTTTGAAGGTTTGGTTTTTATTTCCAATGATAGTTTGTTGGGTTAGTCCGACAACAGCAATCTCATCATTAAAATTACTGGCATATTCTGGATTGGAGTCATAGGCTCCAAAACCAAACATATTCGCTCCAGGATTGGTGGCCACACCAGCAGTTCCAAGAGAACTTTCATTCAGTGCGATTGCAACAATTCCACGGACATCAAGATTTGATTTAGCTTCCCATTCGAGGAGCTTTTTACCATTAATTCGGTTCTTGTCATAGGAGATTCCTAACGTATCTAAAAAGCCGTCTAATTGCTCTGCCGTGATACCGAAGCGATGAACAAGTAAGTTATGAGTATAGGGATCTCCATCTGACCAGTGATCCGCATAAGTCACTCCATTTTGAGATTGGGGAGAGCCATTCGTTCCACCACCTCCGACAGCTCCCATAAGGATAATGATAATGAGGACCGGTAGAAAAAGAGGAATGAGACCAGCTAATAGAAACCATTTTAGTTTTTTCATCGAATCTCCTTTCTAGTTAATGTCTTATATAAGCAGTGAACAAGACAGTCCCAAAACGCCATTTAGCATCTAAAACGACTGAATAGGACTTGGCCTGTAAGATGATTTGGTCCCGCTCTTGTTCTGTGACTGGAAATAAAAGAAGGAAATCGACTGAGCGTTTTCCTTCTTGGTAGGCCTGATAAACAGTTTCTTCAAGAACTCTTGGAAAAGAAGTTCTTGAGCGTATTTTGGTATTCATATCATTCTCCTCTGAGTTGTTTTAAGCGTTCTGTTAATCGGTCTCTTCGTTCAATATTGGCTCTTAATTTATCATCTCGTGTCATTGTCTTTCTGTAAGCACGAGTGAAAGCATTCGATCCTTGGGCTTTGTACATGGATTGAGGAGCTTTATATTCCTCTAATTTGCGCTCAATACTATTAATGCGGAGTTGTTTAAATGGAGAAATCCATTCTTCTTTAAGAGTTTGGAATTCCTCGCTTGAACTTGGTGTTGACTCCACTGTGATTGGGGATTCCATTGAAGGAGTTGGTGTTTTTTCCTCAACTGGTTTAACCCCTTCTAGCGTTGCCTTTGTTTTCGGAATGTTTGGTTCTGGAGCATCCGGACTTGTTGGCGTCTCAAGTGTTTCTGTTGGGAGCACTTCATCGGGTTGGTGCTCTGATTCCTTATTGGTAAAGAAAGAACCAACATTTTGGAAGTGACTCTTGGCATTCATCATCATCCCAGCTCCAAAACCAGCACCTGCTAAGGCAAAGTTTCCAAGGTGTTGAGCAGATGAAAGGCTTCTCGACGGTACTTGTGAAGCCACCTCTCTGGTCTTTGTGACCCCTTTTTCAACTTTGTTTCCAATGTCACTTGCCACCATACGTGCTTTAGATCCAAGAATGAATTGGATCAGTTCAGCTTTGTATTTCCATAGAAGGAAATATACGAGTCCTTTTGAGACAACTGAGATGAGTAGTTTAAAGACGAGGCCAAATATGATCAAGGATGGAAGTGTTTTAAGGATGCCATCAAAACCTGTAATGACAATGTTTTCTATCATTTTTTCAATGTAGAAGACCAAAAGAGTCAATAGACTCGTGATAGCTGGGAAAAGTAACCCACCAAACATGACTTTCAGAACTCCAAAAATCAAATCTTGCATTCTTGGTACAAAGGACATTAGAAGTACAATTGGAAAAAGCAAGATCATCATCAGGACGAGTGTCTGAGCAATAACGTTTAACATTTGAATCAAAATAACTGGTATCGCTAATACAAAGGCTTCACAAATTTTGAAGATAACATAAAACATACGAGTAAAGATGAAATCTGGCATAGCAGAAACCCAACGGTTCTTTTCACCATCATCATTGGCTCCATTTCCTAGTTCATCTAGATATTTATTGCGATCTTTCGATTTAACTGCTTTAAAGTTTCCATTCTTATCGCCTGTTCCTAGTACCTTACTATCATCAAAAGTTTCTTGTTTCCCATCTTGGCTATTCTTATATTTCCCATTTTCTTGACCTGTATTGACGAAGACGTAAGCTTTATAAGAGGTTTCTGCAATATAGCTATCTGCCATGGAGTCGCCAATTTTAATGGATTTATTATTTCCATACTCCACCTTGATATTCGTGATATTTTTAGTGACATCTTGAGAGACATGGTTAATGGTATCTAGTAGATACAGACCACCTGATGTTCCAGCGATTGTTCCAAAATAACCAAAGCCGAGGATGAGAACTAGAAAGACATGAAGGAGAGTCCTTGAAAAAGCTCCTTTCGAAAAGAAAAACTGGTAAAAGAGATAGAAAGCTAGGATTAGAAGCAACATTGAAACGAGTGATTGTTTTGCGACTCCGCCAGAACTTGAACCGATGAATCCTTTCCAGATATTCATCGCTCCATTAAATACATAGTTCTTGTAGTTGGAGTAGAGATCAATCTTTTCAAGAATTCGAATTAACAAAGAAAAGAAGCCCACCACTGCGTTTAGAATGAAAAAGAAGAAGTTGACGAAAAGCTCATTAATCAGAACCCAAGCCCCGTTAAAGGAAGCGAACCCAGTAGGCTCCATGTAGGACTTGAGAGAGAAGATATCGACTCCTCTTAGTTTGTCAAAAGCTTCTTGCATGGATTCACCTCCTAACTAGCGTATTTATTTTCAAGGCTTGATGATACTGTCGCTTTCATTGGTTTTAGAAGCATATCAATATCTTCAAAGATGTTGTGTACGGAAATCATATTGAGATTACCATACACGTCATAGTACAGGCATTGACCAGAGATCATATTGTCAATCCATTCGAGATTACTTTCAGTGACTTCTAGATTGACATGTTTTAGGATATCTTCTCGTTCTGACTTTTCATAAAAAGCAAAAATAGTCCCAAATCCAGTTGTATCATCGTCATTTTCTGCATCATGTACAGACTGAGTGATCAGTGCCAAGGTATTATTTTTGGAGCGTCCAATCCGACGCATATTTTTGATAACGGCTTTTCCTTCTGCGGACTTCATAAGAATCCATGCTTCATCAAAGAACTCAATCGTATCTTCGTGTTCATTTCGTTCTCCAAAGTGGGTACAGAAGGCACCAAGCGCAAACATGAGGGCAATAGAGTTGCGTTCATGATCTGAAATTTTTGTGGAATCGTCCTTTGGTAGTTTGAGGTTATTGACCTCTAGGATAGTTACTCGTGATTCATAGTTAAGCCCTTGAGTAGTCCCATCTGAAAAGGCTAGTTCTAAGATAGAATTCGTCACAATTGAAGTCAGATATCGACCAACCGAAGCAATTTCAGAGGAAGAGGAGTCTCTCAGAACTTTTAGGACGTGTTTAAAGCCGACTTTCTCACCAGCAACTCGTTTTTCTACAATCGCATTAATAGCTTCTGTGATCGCTGTTTTCTGATCCATCGTGACATCATCTACAGCTTGTAGTAGAAACTCAAGCATGTTTTTTGCGACCTCTACAGCTTGTTCTTTATCTAGAACGACAATAGGATCTAAAACTCCATGGTTTGATGGTAGTGAGCTATCCAGTGTCACAAAGTTAAAGTTCTCAATCTGTTTCTTGCGTTCAGGATAGAGACGTGCGAATTCAGGTGAGTTGATCACTTCTTGATAGTGATTTCTAAGTTCACGTTTAGGGTCGATATAAAGTGTTTTGACATTCTGCAAAGCCACACTTAAAAAGATAATCTGGGCGAGAAAGGATTTTCCTTGTCCTGTTGCCCCCGTAATGATGATATGCGGGTTCTTGGTAATCTTTCCAGCGATATCTTCTTTATTTCCCACTGTCGCATTGTAGAGGACGATGTTCTTTGAGGAATCAATAGCTTTCGCAATATTGTCCCAACGACCTGTCCAGTTATCTACTCGACCTATATACCAACCGATACGGTTTCCAGAAGAGGTATTGGTGAAGGGCATGAGTTCTGAAAATCCGCGAGCTGTGACCATATGAGTCCAGGTGCGAGTTTTCTTTTGAAGATTTTCTCCATAGAGGAGAGCTTGAAAGAGATAAGGTCCGTCTTGAGAGGCTTCACTAATTTCAACCCCCATATCGTCAAAGTAGTTTAAAACCACTTGTCGTCTTTGTCGGAGTTGGTTCACGCTAGAAGCAGAGACGATAAGATAGGCTCCGTATTCGATGATATCTTCCTTGTTTCCAACTTTCTTCATTAAGTCTTTTAGGGAGATGGAACCCATGATGATCTCGTCTTGTTGGACAGTATCGGTATTTTCTGCCTCTTCCATAATGTTTCTGTAACGTGTATTCGAACGTCCCATTCGACCCTTGATTTTACCAGTATCAATGAATTCTGCTTTGATTCGTAGCTCAACGGGAAAGTTCAAGCGTTGGATAAATTCTCCCAAGTGAAAACCATTGAATTGAACAGGAAATTTACCAACCGGAAGAATAGTTACAAAAGAAGATCCATAAGGGCTTTCTAGCTTGAGGAAGCCACCTTTTAGAACTTTGATCAAGGTATCCGTGATATTGAATTGAGCACGATTAGCTAGCACCTCTTTCTTGTAGTGAGGGATATAGCGGAGGTATTGCATCCGCTGGTAATAAAAGAGTTCTTCATTAGATAAACGTTTTGCCCGAAGGACAGAGAAGGCTTGAAAAATAGTGAATTCATCACTTTTATAGTCTTCATACCAAGTGGGACTTAATTCATATTCATATCCAAGGCCTTTTGCGATCTTTTCTGTGAACTCATTAAAGCTCTCATAGGCCAGATCTTTGACGGTAGCTCCGTGATTTTGTTTGCGTAAGGTCACGCCCACGACCCAGTCAAACTGATATGGAATTTCCATTTCATCTGTTAGGCGATCCACTGTGTAGAGAAGAAGTTCTTCTCCTAGTTCACGACTGTCATCTGCTAGAGCATCTGAAAAGTCCCGCATTTTCTCTTCTAAGAGATAGTCTTTAGGGATCAGAGATATTTCAAAGAACTTATTTTTCTGGAGCTTCTTCATCATTTGAGCAACCGTAATTTTGTGTTTGCCCTTTTTTTCATCATCTGTAATCGTGATGGGAGTGTTTGGAATACGATAATAAGCAACGACTGTTTGATCTTTTTTGAGAGCTAGATTTTCATGTGTCTCCCTAATAGGATAGGTTAAAGTAATACTCATAGGTCCTCCTTTTCTATAGATTTGTTTTTTCAAAGACAATTTCTTCTACAGGCTCTATTCGATCTTCGTGGTAGATAGCTTTTTTGTTTAGCTTAAAATCCCAGAAGTAAATCAGGTAATCTCCGATAAAGACGTGCATCTTTTTCCCGTGAGGCTCGTATTCAGTATAGAACTTGGCCAATTTGTAAGGGAGATACCAATAGAGCAAGAGAGAAATTGAGTGAGTAATTTTTGCGAGTGGCACAAAGATAAACCCTCCAAAGAGTAACATGGCCACAAAAACGATGATAAAGACAATGAAAAAGGACAACTGCATGGGTGTCGCAAAGTACCATAGTCGAGTGCCCTTTTTTGTCTTGATTTCTTGGATCCAATAAGGAGCATTTAGGCCCTTACTGTAATCATAAAGTCTTTCTTCGTTCATACTTAAAGTCCTGATTCAATACCGAAGAGTCGTAGGAACCAGCCGACTGCTTTTAGGATATCTTGTCCTTTCGCAATTGAAACAATAACGGCATAGAAACCAACGACAGAGAAGAGTTGAAGCCAGGAGCTATTTCGCCAAGCCTTGATCGCTAAGAGGACGGCAATGGCTGTCAGGATCCAAATTCCATCGCCCTGGAGGAAGGTTCGTAGATTGTCTGTATTCATAGAGTTCTCCTATTCTTTATCATTTGCATAATTTAGTGGAATGGTGTGTTCTAGTTTTGTGACATAGTAGGTCTTTTCTTTTTCTGAGAGGGTAAAGGTGAAGTTTTCCGAGTGAGTGGTTCCTCCGACCTCAAAGGTTGCTTGGACATAAGCGATTAGATTCTGACCATCTTTTTTAAGATAAGTATAATCAATTGTTTTGAAGGTGGTATTGGCTATAATATCCACATCCTTAGCAATCAGATTGAGGTTGTCTTGGTTAGTAGTATAGTTGGTAAAGAAGACTTTGAGGAATTTTTCAACTTTTTTACGCTGACCATCTGAAAAGTGATCGTTAGCGGTTAATTGAAGCTGATCGTCTTCGTTAAAGTGTCCAGCTTGTGAGGATTCAATGGCAGAGAACCAAGGAAGGCCAGAAATATAATATTTCCCATCTTTTTCATCAAATGGAATATTGAAACCCGTCACGATCTCTTTTTCTTCCGTGTTATTATCCCGACGGATCGTTTCCTTGTATTTGATCTTATAGGTCGCAACTTTCCCTTCTACAGTTACTAACTGAGAATAGAGGAGTTCACTAGGATTTCGAACTTGACCTTGGGCTTTCACATCAGGAATGAAGTTGTAAAAGCTATTTAGGGAGTCTACTTGAGCTTGTTGTTTGTCTCCTTCTTGTGGAAGGGTGAAATAAGCATAGACATAGTCGTTCAAGTAATACTGGAGTTTATAGTCGTATTTTATAGTAGATTCTATAGGCTGTGCTTTTTGTTTTTTAGTAGCCTCTACTTGAGCTTGTAGTGTACCTACCTTATTTGAGAGTGTGATAGCACGGACAGATCCCAAGAGACCAACAAAAAGGAGGAAAGAAATTCCTCCTATGACTGCGATATTGACGGTCTTTTTATTGGTGACTTTTAGTTTTGGTGGTCCTCCTTTTTTCTCCACCTTTTTAAAGTGAGAGAGATATTCTTTTGCTTGAAGCAAGTAGCGTTTGGCTTTATCCATAGATCCTCCTTTTAGAGAGTAGCGAGTTCAATGAGCTTTGAGCCTTTTGCATAGAGGCGCTTATTGGCTTTTTCGATCTCGCCATTAATGTAATAGTAGCCTCGTAGCTCAGTTTGGAGTTGTTCGATCAGGTCAGGTTTTAGATCTTTAGCCTCTTCTTTTTTAAGGAGACTATTTAATTCTCCAGCCTTGGTCCAAGCCTCTCTGTGATCTTTCTTTTTAAGTAATTCACCCAGTTCATTCGTGACTTGAGAGACTTTCTTTTCAAAAATAGTTTTAGTGGCCATTTCAATTTCCTTTCTAAATGTTTCTTGGTTTTCTTTGATGGTCTTTTGAACATAAGCAATCAGTGAGGGGCGCATTTTCTTATTTACGCTCAACACTTGACCATCTAAGGTGAAACAGGCGTGTTCATAGTTATAGAACCCTCTACTATCTGGAAGATCTTCTGTACATCTGCCTGCACATTCGTAGTAGAAGTCCTTTCCTTTTCGTAAGAGGATATACATATTCCAGAATTCATGTTCTGGAAGAAGCAGAAAATCTGCTTGATAAATCTTCTTCAGCATTTCAAGAAGCCTCAAGCAGATCATCGTATCCTAGAGCTTGGTAGATGAAATCTGAATCAAACCAGAGCCAGTCATTAATTTGTCCTTCTGTTGGCGTATCACCAGAGAAGATATCTTCACATATGACAGTTAAAGTATCTACTCCACCACGTTCACGGACAGTGTTTAAGGTGGTTAGCCCACCAGACCAAGCTTTAAAGTTTTCTAGTGAATTGATTTGAACTTTGTATTCCATATAGTTTTTCCTTTCTAGTGTTCATAGTGTTTATTGGCTTTAAGAAGTCGTAACATGGCTTTTCCTCGATCAGTGATCTCTCCGCTATTTTGAATCATCTTCATGTATTCTGTTTGGAGGATCTTGTCTGCTTCAGTGACTAGTGCAAGAGAGTTAGCAACTTGATAGGTCAGCCAGCGAATCGTTCGCTCAATACTGTAAGGCTGTGGGTTAGTTGAGAGCTTTAAGGGTTCGACGCCTCCAAAGAGACGTTGCCATTTTTCATCAGGTTTATAGGCCCCAAAACGAGTAACACCATCATAGACTTGGATTTCTTTATTGATGATGCCTCTAGCGATTTCTCCGAGATCTACACCATTGATGTATTCCTCCACAATGCCTTGAGCTTTCTGATCTGAAAAGCGGAGTTCAT
This sequence comes from uncultured Streptococcus sp., assembly GCA_963535345.1. Classification (GTDB taxonomy): domain Bacteria; phylum Bacillota; class Bacilli; order Lactobacillales; family Streptococcaceae; genus Streptococcus. The sequence goes on along the minus strand of CAUSWL010000027.1, from coordinate 3,806 downwards.
AGCGATTCCAGATACCAAAAATCTCCAAGGATTCGTCCAAGGAGATGTTTTCCATACGAGCTATTTCATAGCGCTTTTCATAAAAGTTGAAGTAGAGTTGACTTTGACGACTTCCAAAGTAAATGGACAAGCCGTGATTAGCTTCCATGTCTTCATTATCTGTGAAAGATCCACCACCCGTGATATTCCATTTCTTGATCGTATCTAGAACAATCTCTTTGGAATAGAGTTTATCAATCAATTTGGGGATTTGAATTTGTTCGTCCTCGTGACCATAACCCTTATAGAGTTCATCTAGAGCAATATCGAGACGCTTCACCCGAACATCTTCATAGGAATAAAGAATGTTTTGAAGAAAGATCTGCCAAGTGATTCCCTTGTCTTCTAGAAGCAATTCCAACTCACGGCATCCTTGCCCGGATAATTGAAGACAAGTCTGGTAGTCATTCGTCACAGACTTATCAAAGAAATCAAAAATCCAGATGTTTCCTCGTTGCCATAAGTGGGTATAGTTCATGAGACGGGTTTCTTGGTCTGTAAATTCGCTTAGGTGACAGTGAAGAAAATTTTCACAGAAAGCATCTAGATCCTTTAATCTAGGAAAGGTCAATCGTAGATAGTCAATTTGAGCTCGAAGACTGTTTTTATCGCAATCTTGATAGTAACCGAGTCTTTCTTTCAATTCTCTAAACTTATCAATCGTCAGCCCTCTTTCACCCGTTTCATAAGAGCGGTAGGTTCTTGTAGGGAGATCAACAGCTTGTGCAAATGCTTTTTGACTAAGTCCTGTTTGTTTTCTGAAATTCTTAATATGAAAAGGACTAATTTTGTCCATTCATCGCAACACCTCTTTCTAACAAAGTGACACACTTTTTTGACGAAAGTGACACACTTCATAAAAATTGAAACCCCAACTCCCATAAGGAATGAGGAGGGGTGGACTTGGCGTTTTTGCCAAATGTAACCCCCCTATTAGAAAACGGGGGTTGAAGTTTCATCATGGCCTAGAAACTTCGGGCTACGGTCTGCGCCTGACCTGCGGTCAGGCTTGCCCTTGCCCTTGTCCTAGCCCATGATGAACAATCGTCGCTTCAACTGCTTTTGGATAAGACCTGCGTCCTCCCTCTTCAAATTGAGCGAGGATTTCAAGAAGAAGTTTTTCTTGAAAAGGATCCACTAGAATAGCGGATACAGTCCGTTCAAAGATGATCCCTTGTTCTGTTAAGAGATAGATAATCTTGCGTAAGGTTGGCATTTTAAGATTTTGTTCGTCCGCAAATTCCTTGAGTGGTCGTTTGTTTGGTTCGTTTTCTATAGTCTCCTCTTCCTCTACGGGATCGACTACTTCAACTAGTGGTTTGTATTCTTCAAATACTGAAAATTCTTCTCCTTCAAACTCCATGATGGGAATGTTAGAGTAGGCATCATAGAAGGAAAAGCCTTGATCAAGCGGTACATAAGGAGAGAAAAATTCCCCAGCAAGCTCACCGTTGTTTGCGATATAGCCCCGTCCTTTGACTTTGACACCATTAATTTCATCTAGCTTTTTGAACTCTTTGGTTTTATTGGCATCTCCAAACATCATGTCATATCCTGTTGATTCTAAATGACCGACGGAGAGACGCTTCATAAAATTATCCCGAAGAGCAGTTTTAATAAATTCACCATCAGGCCGTTGCATAGCAAAGATGATAAAGATACCAGCTTGGCGCCCTTCTAGGACTAACTGTGAGAGATATTCCATCAGTTCGGACTGTTGGCTATAGTCACGGTCAATCTTTGCCATAAGAGCTGCCCACTCGTCCACCAGAATGAATTTTGGTTTCATACCATAGTGAGTAAAGTTCTTCCCAGCTTGGAATTTTGGCGAAGTATTCATCCGTTCATAGCGTTTTTCCATGAACTCTACATTCTCTTTAAAACAGTTAATGATATCTTCCTTACTAGTATAAACACGGCCATGAAAGACTGGAATTTTCTTTAATCCAGCTAGATCTGAATTCTTTGGATCACAGATATCGACAAAGCCAACTTTAGCTAGTGCATAGATTATGGTCATGAGAACAACGGTTTTACCTCCACCGGTTCCACCGCCAATGAGAAGATGAGGTTCTTCAATATAATCCCAAGATACATCTTTCATGAGCTGGAGTTTGTATCCCTTGACTTTTACTTCATCGATGGAGATTCGGCTATCAATTCGGTTAATAGCAATTTCATATTTGATAAAGCGATTATCAAAGGTTTTATTACGAAAGTCCCCGTTAAACATGACCTCAAGTGTAGCCCCAAGATTTAGAAAACGATCTTGGAACTTATTGCCCTCTAGAATGAAACTCACTTCAATCTTGTAGCGAGATTGTTTGATATACACTTGAGGTAAGGTGATTTTTTCAATGATCTTGTTTTCACGCTTAACCTTTTTAACTAGATAGAGGTTATTCTCGAGCAAAAAGCGAGAAAGAATTCGAAGGCTGTTTAGCTTTTGAAAAAAGAGCATTTTTCTGTAACAAACCCGATTAATAAACCAAGAGAGAAGCAAAGAAGAGAGAAGCCCAGCTCCTAGAAAATATCCTTGGGGTAAGGGATGAACTTTTAATTCTTCTAGATGTAAGTAGCTGTAGTAACTAATAACCAACAAAAAAGGAAACCACCAGATAAACCATGTGATTCCCTTTAGTTTACGATGAAAAACTCGAACTCTTTTTCCCCGATAGGTAAAGAGTTTCATTCTGCATCACCTCCTAGTTTTCCTTCTTATTTTCTACCGGTTTGTTTTCTTTAGTCGGTGCGCCTCCAGTTTTTTTCTTGATTTTAGAAGCAAAGAGCTTATAGATATCATTACGATTGACGTGGGTATGAGTGATAACAATATCTTCTAGTTCAACCTCTTCTCGGTATTTAATTCCTAAGTCTTCAATTTCAGACTCTGACATATCTGCGATAGTGAAAAAGAGGGTTTCATGCTGGACAGAAGAGTGAATCCCTACGACAATTCCACGGATCTCACCTGTATTGACTTGTACAAATGATCCATCAGGATTTCGTTGTGAACGATCCACTTCAAAGATGATATCAGGGCCCTCAATGCCTCGGAAAGTCAGTTTTCCAAGGACAGCTGGGACATCTAGTCCATCTGTAATGACACGATAAGTCTTGTCAGCAATTTGTAGTTTTTCTCCGTAGTTTAATCCAATTTTAGCCATGTGATTTTCTCCTTTAAATTCTTATTTTTTTAGTACCAATTTTTCCGCAAAGACATTGAGATAAGGTGCAACAGTATTGCCATTTAAAGCAGTGTCTGGGAAAAAGATTGGGTTAACAGTCTCTACTAGAGCATCTTCTGGGAAGACCGTTGTAGAAGCTGGTGTGATGACATGAAAGGCACCGTGCTCTGCGCTGTTTAGAATGTGACGTTGGTATTTGCCTTCTTTTCTAAAAATAAATTTAGGAGCATCTCCTAAACGTTCGTAGTAAGCAGGGCCAATAAATTCTGGTTTCATTTTAAGTGTTTCTGAGATCATAAGATTTTCCTTTCTGAGTGTAAAATAAAAAGAGTTAAGCTAGTCGCTTTACTCTTGAGTAATAGTGTGTAAAAAGTTTGCGTTTAAACATACGACTATAGAATTGAATATCCCCATGGGCATAGCCATTTCTACGAGCATCTTGAGCCAGATGATCTAGATCTATTTGAGCTTGAGCATAGAGTTTAGCCTGTAGTTTATCAGATTCACTAAACATACCATAGGTAAATTCATAGTTATCATAGAGTCGTTTACATTGTAGTGCGAAAAAAGTTTGTCATA